>NZ_QQZY01000002.1:370000-640692 GCF_003351045.1 Gaiella occulta | reverse complement strand
GCCCGCTCCACCAGCTCCTGCGCGAGCGACTCGTCGACCGACCGCTCAGCGCTCCCCGCCACCGCCGACGACGCGACCGGTGTAGTCAGATCAGACATCACAGCTCCCTTCCGCCGGCGCTATGGCCGGCAAGCCAGGCAACTGGACTTACACCGTTCGTCGGACAGTCCCGACGCGGATCGATCAGCGCTTCCAGGTGCGGAACGGGCTTCAACGGGGCCCAGGGGGGTTCCCTGGGAAGACTGCGAGTGGCTGCACGAGCTGCCGAGGCGGCAAAAGGCTTCAACGGGGCCCAGGGGGGTTCCCTGGGAAGACACCCCGGGGTATGGGGACACGGCGGGGGCCTCTACAGCTTCAACGGGGCCCAGGGGGGTTCCCTGGGAAGACGTCGAGCTGGCGCCACAGTCCCGGAGGCGCCTCAGGGCTTCAACGGGGCCCAGGGGGGTTCCCTGGGAAGACCAGCCGCCGCGCCAACGCGTTCAGCACATGCCTGCGGCTTCAACGGGGCCCAGGGGGGTTCCCTGGGAAGACAGTCCCCTAATACCGCCAGCGGCGTCGGCTATCAAGGCTTCAACGGGGCCCAGGGGGGTTCCCTGGGAAGACGAGCCGCAGCCCGCGTTTCGGCTCGCACTAGCAGTCGCTTCAACGGGGCCCAGGGGGGTTCCCTGGGAAGACCCGGGCGCGTCAGCCGTCAACAGCAGCGACATCGTGCTTCAACGGGGCCCAGGGGGGTTCCCTGGGAAGACCGGCACGGAGAGACGGTCGCCGACCTCGAGGCCGAGCTTCAACGGGGCCCAGGGGGGTTCCCTGGGAAGACTCGTTCTACGACTTCTTCCGCCGCACCTACCACCTGCTTCAACGGGGCCCAGGGGGGTTCCCTGGGAAGACAAGTTTGATGACCGCACCGCTCGGCGCGTGGCGATGCTTCAACGGGGCCCAGGGGGGTTCCCTGGGAAGACGCGCGCTCGTCGCGCTCGGCGCAGATCTCGCCTCGTTGCTTCAACGGGGCCCAGGGGGGTTCCCTGGGAAGACCGACAGGTCGAGGAGCGCGGACGCGAGCGACGGCAGGCTTCAACGGGGCCCAGGGGGGTTCCCTGGGAAGACGCATACTGCTCAAGCAGACTGTCAGCCAACAAGTCGCTTCAACGGGGCCCAGGGGGGTTCCCTGGGAAGACGTGAACGTGCCGCCGCCAGACATGCGCCACACCTGGCTTCAACGGGGCCCAGGGGGGTTCCCTGGGAAGACGGTACGCGGCGGATGGGCGCAGGTGGCGGAGGGGCGGCTTCAACGGGGCCCAGGGGGGTTCCCTGGGAAGACATCCCTGCCGCCAGGGTAGCTCCGCCAGAGAGGCTGCTTCAACGGGGCCCAGGGGGGTTCCCTGGGAAGACGAGTTCGAGGTACGCGGACGCCTTCGCGAGAGACGCTTCAACGGGGCCCAGGGGGGTTCCCTGGGAAGACCAGCGCCGCCGTGAAGTTCGCCGCCTCATCGTCCGTGCTTCAACGGGGCCCAGGGGGGTTCCCTGGGAAGACCAGCAGACCGGCGTGCCCGCGAACACATCCTCAAGGCTTCAACGGGGCCCAGGGGGGTTCCCTGGGAAGACGGCGTCCATCGCCGCGACCGCAGACCGTGCGAAGAGCTTCAACGGGGCCCAGGGGGGTTCCCTGGGAAGACTCCGACATGCCGGCAGTGGACGCTCAGCGACCCCGGCGCTTCAACGGGGCCCAGGGGGGTTCCCTGGGAAGACTCACAGCGAATGCGCCGGTACCCCTCCAAACACCGGCTTCAACGGGGCCCAGGGGGGTTCCCTGGGAAGACCCGCGAAGGACCACACCGAATGGGCGCGACTACTGGCTTCAACGGGGCCCAGGGGGGTTCCCTGGGAAGACCCTGCTGTCGCGGTCGGCTCGTGGACCACGGGCCGGCTTCAACGGGGCCCAGGGGGGTTCCCTGGGAAGACCCGCGGACCTTGAGAGGCGTATCTGCCTCTTGGAGCTTCAACGGGGCCCAGGGGGGTTCCCTGGGAAGACAAGCCGGGCGGATTCTCCGTCCGCTACCGGATCGGGCTTCAACGGGGCCCAGGGGGGTTCCCTGGGAAGACGTCGGCGTCGAGCGCAAGACGATCACGATCGACTAGCTTCAACGGGGCCCAGGGGGGTTCCCTGGGAAGACCAGCCGACGCAAAGAAACTCGCGCGCATACTCCTCGCTTCAACGGGGCCCAGGGGGGTTCCCTGGGAAGACCGCCCCGTCTGTCGATCAGATGCCTGTCGTCGTGCAGCTTCAACGGGGCCCAGGGGGGTTCCCTGGGAAGACAATCTCGGTATCTGACCACCTTCGGCGCAGACCAGGCTTCAACGGGGCCCAGGGGGGTTCCCTGGGAAGACGCGGGAGGGCCGCGAATCTCCCAAGAAGTGACAGTCGCTTCAACGGGGCCCAGGGGGGTTCCCTGGGAAGACTCGCTGCAGGCGGCTGGCGACTACGAGCAATCGCTGCTTCAACGGGGCCCAGGGGGGTTCCCTGGGAAGACTGGACGCCGACGACCCTGATGCGATCCGGATGGCGGTGCTTCAACGGGGCCCAGGGGGGTTCCCTGGGAAGACATGACTACCGACAACCTGTTCGACGCGGAGTACAAGCTTCAACGGGGCCCAGGGGGGTTCCCTGGGAAGACTGGATCACGGAGGAGTATCTGGCGCGCCAGGCGGCGCTTCAACGGGGCCCAGGGGGGTTCCCTGGGAAGACGCGCGGATCAACATCGACGACCAACTGGCCATCAGGCTTCAACGGGGCCCAGGGGGGTTCCCTGGGAAGACACTCCATGCGTCGCTGTCGTCGTCGAGGTAGCGGAGCTTCAACGGGGCCCAGGGGGGTTCCCTGGGAAGACCGGCTAAGGGGAGCACTGAGGGACTCCGGTCACGGGCTTCAACGGGGCCCAGGGGGGTTCCCTGGGAAGACCCGACTACTTCGTCGACGGCAACGCCTACTGGCTGCTTCAACGGGGCCCAGGGGGGTTCCCTGGGAAGACTCCTCGCCGGCGCCGACACGCGCGAGCACGGTGTCGCTTCAACGGGGCCCAGGGGGGTTCCCTGGGAAGACAGCTCCTCTGCGAGGGCGCATGGGAGCTGGGTTTGCGGCCGCCGATGCGAGTGCGGGGCGCACGGGGGCGGCCGGCGAGAACAGCGAAGGCTCTCCTGCGGTGTGGAGTACGGCGTAGCTTGTCAATGTGCAGGGACTTTGCGAATGCGAGCGAGTCCCGCGGGTGACGCTAGCACCTCGCCGCTCGCAGTGTCAGACGACGGTCGCCTCGCCGGGCGCGGGAAGCCGGGCGCTCCCGGAGACCCACGTGATGCGCCCCGCGCTCGAGCGGCCGGGTGGGCCGAGATCGACCAGCACCGCATAGTCGGCACCGAGGTCGAGCACCTCGCGCAGGCTGCGCTCGAGCCACGCCCGCTCCATGGCGCTGAGGTCGCAGATGAAGATCGAATACTGGAGACGGTAGCCCCATGTCTCGGCGACCTTGGCCGTCCGGCGCAGGCGCGAAGCATCCCGAACGTCGTAGCAAAGGAGATACCGGGTTCGCATCAGCGTGTCACGAACGGCCGGTATTCGGGGATCTCTCCGAGCAGCGCCGCGGCGAGCAGGCGTGCCTGCAGCTCGAGCGCCCGGCGGTAGGTGACGCGGTAGCCGAAGGTCGGATGGATCACGCCGGCGAGCATCCGCTGCTCGAAGGCGGCGATGACGGCTTTGCGCCCCGGCGGCGAGAGGGCGAACGTGCCCGCGCGCTCGACGAAGTCCCCCGGCGTCAGCCGCGATCCGTTGACGAGCGTGAGCAGGGTCGAGTCGGCGATCAGCGGACGGAACTCCTCCATCAGATCGAGGGCGAGCGCCGGCCTCCCGAAGCGGGGGCGGTGGTAGAACCCGAGCAGCGGGTCGAAGCCGACGCGGCGGGCGGCGAGGGCCGCCTCCTTGGTCAGCACGGCGTACAGGAACGAGAGCACGGCGTTCGCCCGGTCGCGCGGAGGCCGGCGGGTGCGGCGCTCGAAGTCGAGGACGAGTCCGCCGCGCGATGCCCGGCGGCCGAACAGCGCGCCCAGAGCCTGGAAGTACTCACGGGCCGCCGCGCCCTCGACACCGAGCAGGGAGCCGGCGTCCGGACAGCGCCGCGCCTTGCGTGCCAGGCGCTGCAGCCGCGCAACGGCGTCGGCTGTCCGCTCCCCTCCGTTCCTGCGCAGGAGGACGCGCCCGTTCTTGATCTTCGCGGCGACGAACGCCTTCGCGAGTGCGAGCGCCGCCTGCTCGTCGTCGGCGTGCCGGAACTGCGCGATCCGCAGCTCGATGTTGCGCGGCTCGAGGCCGACCGTCATCGCCTGGAACCAGCCGCCGAACGAGAAGTGCGTGACGGGCACGCCTGCCCCCGCCAGCTCGCGCAGGGCGGGGCCGGAGATCGAGGCGGCACCCAGCACGGCGACCTCCGAGACGTCGATCTGCCGCAGCGAGGCAAGAACGTCGTCGCCCTTCACCACCTCGATCCGGCCGGACGACAGGCGGACGTGGGAGCCGGGCTCCTGCACGTACAGGGGTGCGGCGTCCGGCCTGGCGGCGATCAGCCGTCTCGGCCGCCCGCGCTCCCGGGCAAGCCGGAGGGCGTTCGTCTCGTCGGGAAGGCAGATGCCGACGAGCGAGCAGCGCGGACACTTCGGGCTGCTCACGAGAGGCGGCGGTGGCTGAGTGCCGGCGGCGACGCGGCGCAGCTCCACGAGGTGTTCGCGCAGCTCGCGCTCCACCGCGCCGTCCACCTCGACCGGGATTCGCGTGCGGGTCTCGCGGAAGCTGAGGTAGCCGCGCTCGCTCCGGTAGCCGTTCTCGCGCAGGACGAGCACCTGAGCCGCGACCTGGAGGCGCTCCGGGTCCCACGCCGAGCCGTCCGGGCGCGGCCGGCCCTTCTTGTGGTCGACCGGCGAGACGGTGCCGTCGTCGCCCTCGACGAGGTCGATCTTGGCGATCAGCCCCAACCGCGGCGCGTCGAGCGTGACCGAGCGCGCCTCGCCGCTCCAGCCGTCGTCGGCTTCCTCCGCGCCGGGCATACGCCCGCCGCCGCGGTCGCTGCGGACGTGGACGAGCGTGCCCGTCGCCGTGTCGGCGTTCTCCTCCCACAGCCCCTCGACCCACTCGAGGTAGAACAGGCGCGGGCAGTAGACGAACTCGTTCAGCATCCGCGCCGGAACGAGGTCGGGCACCGAGGCTTGCGCGACGCCGGTCATGCAGCCACCGGGCCGCACGGTCGCATGCGAAGCCGGATCAGCGGCTGAAGAGCGCCTCGACGAGGTCCTCTCTGCTCGACTCGAGATACGCGGCAACCTCCGAGAGGATCGCGCTCAGCGTTCCCACCTTCAGGGCGGCATGCTTCGGGATGGTGATGTGGTGCTCCCGCCCGCGGGCGGTCGAGGTGAGACGCAGGTGACTGCCCGTCTGACGCGTCATCTCGTAGCCGTAGCGGCCGAGCAGCACTGCGAGTCGCTCGCCGGAGACATCGCGCGGCAGTCTCAAGCGGCGATGATCTCGTCCCTGACGACGTGGAGGCGGATGACCTGCGGGCGATCGGTCTCGTCGAAGTGGCAGCGCACGGCATCGCGCACGCTGAGGCGGAGCTCGTCCATGGTCTCGGCCTGCGTGAAGATGGGCACGCCGAGCGCCTGCGCCTCGAAGCCGCCCTCGGGCGACTCGGTGATCGAGAAGACGATCTCGCTCTCTGCCATGCACTGAGAGTATCGGCCCGGCCGGCAAGGTGTGCGATGAGCGCCGACGCGGGGTCGGAGGCTTCGCCGCCGCGGTCGCTGCGGACGTGGGCGAGCGTGCCCTTCGCCGTGTCGGCGTTCTCCTCCCACAGCCCCTCGACCCACTCGAGGTAGAACAGGCGCGGGCAGTAGACGAACTCGTTCAGCACGCGGGCCGGAACGAGGTCCGGCACCGACTGCTGCCCCACGTTCATAGCGTGCATCGTGTGCCGCCGAGCAAGGCTTTCGCGGGAGTGAAGCTTCGTATCTTCCCGGTCGTCACCCTCGTGCTCGCGAACACCTCCGCCACGCCGATCGCGTGGAGGCGGTCGCGGTCGGGCGGATCAGCGACTATGTCCCTGCTTGCAAGCAGACTGACGAGGGTCGCTCGTGACGAGGGCACTTCCCAGATCGGCCAGCGGATCGTCCGGCCGACTGACGAACCACCGTACTGGAACCCGGTCGTCTCCACCCTGCGACACCTCGGCATCGTAGGAAGGAGCGGAAGCGCTTCGATAGCAAGGCGGTTCGCTCCTCGAACCGTACGGATCGGCGCGGACTTCGACTTCGCAGGATCGTCTGCCCGTAGCGCGTAGCGCCGGTCGTCGACGGGGTCCCAGCGCATGGTCGGACGCTCATCCCCGTAGCGCCACGGCTCGAACAGTGCACGTCGAACGTCGTCCGCGGTGGCGAGGTTGGCAAGCTCGCGCATCGATCGCAGGAAGTGCTGATGCCCAGCGCCGCTCATCGTTCGCAGAGCCGTGTCCTGGATCGTCGCTTCCTTCTCTTTCTTGGGAAGCTCGCACCCAAAGGCTGCGATGAAATCAGCCCATCTCCTCTCGTCGGGCGTTGCCGCGTTCGCAGCCCTCGCCGCTACGTCACGAAACGCCGAGTGCGTGACGCTTAGGTCGTCGCCGAGTTCGGTGAACTCGGGGCGCCGAGCGGCGCCTCCGCACGCATCGAGAATCGTCTGGGCGATGTCCGCTTCGCTGAGATCGCCTTCTGCCTCCAGCACTGGGCGCCAGCCGACTGCGGCGAACGTCCACGACAGCCTAACTCTCCGCTCGGTCCACGCATCATCGAGGACGGCGAGCGCCCCGAGCGCGGAGAGGAAGCCGAGCAGATTGCCACCATCAGGGCCCCTCGCGACGAGACTCGTCACGTCCGGCTCGCTTCTGCTTCGGACTGACGGTGATCGGCAAGGCGCAGCACGGCCTCCAGGAAAGCGAGCCCCCACCAGCCGTAGCGCCGGGTGCAGGCGACGAACCGATCGCTGATGCCCGAGCCGAGGCGTTCGAGCCCGTGCGCGCTCGAGGCCTCGAGCACTTCGCCGTCGAGCTGAGCTGTCAGGGAAACAGGGGACTCATCGACGACGGGTGGTAGGAAGGGCCTCCCGTGACCGTGATGGCTCGCCACGAGATGCAGCACGAGCTCGGGATCGTTCGCAGTATCCAGTAGTTTGGACCGCGACTCGATCAGCGCCACCGACGCGCTTTCGTGCCGATACCCCGATGGGTAGCCGGCGAGCTCGCGGGCGCGCCTCCGCGCGACACGGTCGCCTGCTCGCATGCCCGACTTGGCCATCGGCTCCGGGCTTGTGGCTGCGGCCACGGCGTCGCCACCGTAGAGCATGATCTGAAACCGCGGATCGATCTTGCCCAGGTCGTGCAGTCGCGCGGCCAGCGTCAGATCGCCGACGACCTCCAACGCGAGGCCGCTGGCCGCGGCGAAGGCTTCCGCCCGCTCGGTCACGCCGTTCGTATGGTCGGCAAGGGTGATGGGGCCTACGAACGACGAAGCATCGCCCTCGTCCGTGACGTCCGGCTCGCTCGCGGCCCGGGGCTTCCCGATCACGACGAGTCCGGAGTTGTCCGGATAGGGGGCAAGGTGGCGCCGAACTCGGTCCCACGAGCTACGCACGTCCTCGAGGAGCAGCTCCGCCGCCGTGCCGATAGCCGTTTCCTGCATCTCCGCGCCGATACGGTCGAGGAGCCCGTCGAGCGACGAGCGGATGTCGTCGCCGCCTTCCATGAGCTTGAGGAGCTCTTCGATCGCAAGCCTGACGGCAGGAACGTCGTCCGAGCAGCCGCGGAGAACCTCCGGCTGAAGTCGTAGCGCCGGGCGCCGATGCGAAGCGAGAACCGCCGCCTCAGCGACGTCCTCGACGGGCGTCTTCGACGTCGGGCTCCAACCAAACTCGTCGAGCCCTCCCCACGCGGCCGGGACCACGATCGTGTCGCCGGTTCGGATCTCGCCGATACCGACCGGCGTCGTCCCGTCGTTCCCCGGCCCCCGCCACCTCAACACGCGTCTCGCATCGGTCTCAGCCGGCTCCTTCAGCTCTCTTGCTCCTTCGACGTCGGCGAGATCCTCCTCGACAGAGCCGCGACCTACCCAACGACGCAGGTCCGCGAGTCGAAGCGAGATGACCTCGCCCGTGCGGGGTGGGACGAGCGCGACGACCTCCGCCCACCGCGTCGGGTCTTCTCCGAGATCAACGCGCCAGACGACCTGGACGTCTGGCGGTTCAGCGTCATCGCCGTGGAGGAAGAGCGCCGGCTCCGGCTCGACCGCCGGTCTCGGAGAGGTCTGGGCGAGTCGGTCGAGATGGGCGGGCAGGAGCACGGGCGCCGACGTGCGCGGGGCGAGCAGCGCCCGCAGCTCGTCTCCTGCCGGAAGGCGCCTCTCGAGAGCCCGCACGCCGAGGTCGATCTCTCGGCTCTTCGCCCGACCCGAGGGAAGGAGGCTCTCGAGCCAGCGCCAGGTCGACCGAAGAGCCGTCCCGTAGATCGGGTCCTCCGCCTTCGCAGCGATGCTCGCTTTGCGCGCGATGATCACGGCTCGTGTCTCACCGAGGTCGCCGAGCCTGTCCAGCCGGCCGAAACGCTGTCGCAGCGAATCGAGCGGAGCGATCTCGGTGACGAGCGCGTCGAAGTCGAGGTCGGCGCCCACCTCGATGCATTGCGTCGCGACTAAGTACAGGTGCCGCTCGTCGCCTTGCCGCTCTCGTCCGGCCCGGATCCGCTCCCACCAACTCTCGATCAGACGGTCACGATCGACCGGACGGCTCCTGCCAATCAGGAGGATGCGGTCCGCGTCGCTGTCTCCACCGAGTCGTTCGAACACCTCGCGTGCGGCCGCGACCCGGTTGACGACGATCCCGATCACGCGAGCTCGGTCGCCCCGTGCAAGCTCACGCGCCGCGTCTGCGACCTTCTCCGAGAACGAGTGATCCTGCGCAGCCTCGAGGCGCGCGAGCTTCTTCGCGTCGAAACGCCGCGTGAGCAAGGGATGATCGAGCGCGGCTTCGCGTTCCGCCGCA
The DNA here is from genome assembly GCF_003351045.1 of Gaiella occulta. Classification (GTDB taxonomy): domain Bacteria; phylum Actinomycetota; class Thermoleophilia; order Gaiellales; family Gaiellaceae; genus Gaiella; species Gaiella occulta. The sequence goes on along the minus strand of NZ_QQZY01000002.1, from coordinate 631,595 downwards.
GCAGGAAAGGTGCCATCCGACGAGTCGAGGGTCGCTGACATGCGAACGACGTGCCACGGCACCGAGATCGGGGTCTCGCTCCACGTCCTGTAGCGTCCGATCGCTGCGAGCGTCTCCTCGAAGGGCTGAGAGAGATGCGCCTCGTCGAGCACGATGAGCGCGTCGTTCCCAACGAGACCCGCGTGGATCGGAAGCTGGTTCCCGTCCCGATCGGGAAGTCCGTAGCCGCGGAACAGCAGACGCGAGCCAACCTGATCGACCGTGGAGACGCAGACGAGCGGCTGCACCGGCGAGTGCGCCCAGCCGTGGTCGAGGTACATTCCGCCCCTGAGCTCGGCGGCACGGAGCGGGACGTCGCCGCCGAGAGCGAGGAGCGCCGCAGCAACCTCGTTGAGCGGATCGGAGTCGTCCTCGCCTGCGTGCCGGAGCCTTTCAGCGATGCGCCTGGCACGCTGGAACGCCTCGTCGACGACGATGCGGCGGTCGACGGCGAAGAAGATCCGCCGCGGTTGCCGCCGATCGCCGGTCGGATTCGTCACGAGCGCCCACACCGCGATGTCTATGAGCGTCGTCTTCCCGGCGGCTGTCGGGAGGTCGACCGCCGCCGGCCAGCCACTTGTGACGACACGCTCCGCGAGCATCTCCTGCCATGGGAACGGCGCGCGCCCATGGAGCGTCTCGAAGAAATCGGCGAACGAGATCATCTCGTCACCGCCTGAAGGGACGGAGAAGCCCAAGCCCGAGGTATCGCCCTGTGCCGAGCAGCACGGGGCCCGAGACGGGCGTGGCGAAGCGGACGACGGCGTGGACGAGCGGCCGGCGCGGCCGGCTCGACCTCGGGCGATGCCGAGCAAAGGCATGACACGGCGGGACACCGTGGAACACCGAGTCCGGGCCGACCGTCACCTCTCCGGGTGCGGGCAGTCCGATCCGTTCGCAGGCGCGCGCCACGATCTCCTCGGCCTCCTTCCCGAACGGCCGGTCGGGAAAGGCGTCGAGCTCAATCGGCGTCGCCGTCGCCCAGGACTCTGCAGCCGCTGTCCATGTCTCGGCGCGAAGCCCTCGCGCCGGCTGATCTACCCCGACGCGCGCCAGCTCCCAGCGCCCGGCCCGCCCGAGCGTCAAGTGCGTCACGTCGAGGAGCGCGCGGTATATGGCAGCGCGCTCACCATCGGTCAGCCCGCGCGGGAGTACAGCCGCCACCCCGAGCAGGTGTCCGTCCGCGTGACGGTGCCCGACATCCGGCATCGCAATGTAGGCCACGTGGGGGCGCTCGCTCTTGCCACCTGCTGCGCCGTGCCCGCTGATGACCTCCGGGGCCTCCGCGCCGGCCTTGCTCATCGTCGCCGCGCGAAGACGCGCTGCGATCAGTGGCGCGGCTTCGATCGGAACGTGCGGGCTGGATCCTGCCCGGCGGAAGACGATCATCTCACCGAATACCGATGCGGGCGTCTCGGTCACGGCGGACACGGGAGCACCGTAGGACTGGTCGGCACACGGAAGTCGCCCACGAATGCCCGAGTCCACGTAGACGCAGTACGCATGCTCGAGCGCGTCGAGCTGACCGATCGCCGGCACCCGCATGGTCAGCGTCCCGCCACGCTCGACGGGAACATACGCGGGCTCCGGGGCCTCGTCGACCACCCGAACGGAGACGAGCGACGACGAGTGGCCGAGGTACGTCGTACGAGCCGCCAGGCGCTGGAGTGCCTGGCGGCTACCCGGCGGCGGATCGGCGCCCGGCCAGAAGAACGTCACCAGGGCGTGGTGTGGCGTGACAGAGAGGAAGCTGCGAGGCTGCCGTGAGCGTCGCTCGGGAATAACCTCGGCGTTGCGAGCGTCGTTGGGCGGCACGTAGACGGTCACCATCTGCCGTGCATCGGACCCGGTGGCGCACACAGCAGGCGACGGCTGGGTCTCGAGCCATCGAAGCGCAGCCTCCTCGGCGCGGTCTTTCCCCCCGTCGGCCCAGGCGTTGACCAACGCGAAGAAGAGTCTGGCCGGGTGCGGCGGCCACTCCGGCTCGTCGCGATCGTCCGACCTCGTCGCAACGTACCGGCCGGTGAGGAAGTCGACGCAGAGGGCGATCAACTAACCCCCGCTCTGTCCTCATCGGTGTCAGGTGCTTCGGTGAGGAGCTCCTCGCTCCGCTTCACGAGGTCGACGAGCTTCCGCTCGGGCGTGAGGACGATCTCCTCTTCACTCCAGGCGAACCCCGCCTCCCTGACCCCCTTAGTGGCCTGCGCGACGAGATCGGCTGCTTCAGCTGAGTCGAGCGCAAACCGCTCCGGCTCGCCCCCGTTCGCGGCCACGATCTCGACGGCGAGCGGCTCTGTTGGAACGAGAAGGCACCGCGAGCGGAGGTCGTATCCCTGCTCACGCTGGAACGCGATCGCAGCCACGCCGAGCGCCGCCAGCAGCATGCGTGCGGCGTCGTCCGACCCGTCCGAGCGCGCGCCGTCGACCGGAAATGCGAGCTTGCGGAGCCCCGCGAGCGAGAGCACGGCCGTCTGGACGGCACGGCTGATCGTCACTCCACCTGGAAGCGGGTCGCCTCGACGCTCGTCGCGGGCGAAATCTGGCGTGACGTTGCCGAGATTGAGCGCGGAGGGCTTCCCCTGTCCCCGCTTCGACCTCCCCACGTACAACTCGGGCTGATCCCTCTCGTCCTTTCGCGCTCGCTGGAGATCCGTCGTATAACCCTCGGCGTCGGAGCGGTAGACAGTAGTGCGCGAGGAGATCGGCAACACATCGATACGGCTACCCGTCCGGCGACCGATCACGGCGTCGAAGCCTACGATCTCCGAGACGAGCGCGCGGGCGAACTTCGCACCGAGCCCGCCGCGTGGTCCAGTCGAGTCCCACACACCGAAGACGAGCGCGGTCGGGCACAGCTCGAGCAGGGCCGTAGCATTCCGCACGCTGACGGACGTGAAGCGCTTGCCCGGCTCCGAGTCGCGGAACCGGACACCGTCGAGGAGGCTGTCGCGGAAGATCGCGTCCGCGATGCGATGCGGGGCTTCGAGCGCCGAGATCCTCCCGATATGCGGAAGCTCGCTGGAGAAGTCGGCGACGACCAACGGGAACGCGACCACCCCACGGGAGCGAGCCTCCAGCAACGCGAGCTCCATCCGATTCGCCTGCGACTGCACGGAGTCGAGAACGACGGTCTGCACTTCGGAGTCGTCGACCCGTCGTGTCTCGAGGTGGTACTGGCCGCCCTGGTACGTGGGCGGGAACACCTTGTCACCGGGGCCGCCTGCGGGCTCAAGCGCGGTGATCGAGCGGAGTGCGACGCCTGCGCCACCCACCGCAGCGGCGAGCGTCTCGAACGTGAGAGGCCGAGCCTCTGTCATCTCAACTCCCTTCCGGACATATCGCTACAAGACAGCGTCATGAAAGCGCTACACTTAGAACCATGGAAGTCGGCATCCGGGCGCTTCGCGCCGACCTCTCCCGCTGGCTGAAGCTGGTCGAGGCCGGCGAGGAGATCGTCGTCACCGACCGTGGCAAGCCCGTCGCGAAGATCACGCCCGCGAACGGACGCTCGAAGCTCGACGAGCTGATCGCCCGCGGGCTGGTGCATCCGGCGCCGCGGCCGGTGCGCGAGAAGCTGCCGCCGCCGATCGAGGCCAAGGGCACGGTCAGCGACCTCGTGCGCGACTGAGAGTGGTCGCCTACTTCGACGCCTCGGCGTTCGTGAAGCTCGCGATCACCGAGCCCCATACGGACGAGGTGCGCGCGGCGTGGGACGGTGCACAGCGGCGTCTCTCGTCGCAGCTCCTCTACGCGGAGTCCCGCGCGGCGCTTGCGCGGGCCGTTCGCATGTCCCGGCTCGCCTCTCCCGAGGCTGCCGCTGCGCGGGCGCTCACAGAGCTGTTGTGGGGCGGCGTCGAGCGAGTCGCGGTCACGCAATCGCTCGTCCAGCGGGCGGGCGACCTCGCCGAGGAGCACGGCCTGCGCGGCTACGACGCCGTCCATCTCGCCTCCTTCGAGGAGATCGCGGACGAGCGGACGGTGCTCGTCGCGAGCGACGGCGATCTCGTCTCGGCGGCGGCGGCGCGAGGTTTCCTCACGCTCCCGCTCCCAGCCTGACAGCCGCGTCCCGACCGGCCACTTCTCGTCGACGCGGGCCCGCCTCGGGCCGACGCACCCGGGCGGTGTCGGGCACTCGGCCACGACGCAGGGTGGTCGAGCACGATGCGCCTGCGTTCGAGAGCCACGTCTCACGCATCCTCGGGGAGCCCGGTCGATGCCGATTTCGAGAGCGGTTGCACAGGCGCAAGAGCGTGTTCGACCGCGGCCCGCACGCGCTCCGCCAGCTTCTCGTCCGCGCAGTCCACGTCGAGCGCGTGGCCGCCGCCCTCGGCGCGCAGCGTCACCTCCGCCTCCGGGCCCGAGAAGACGACGAGCTCCTCACCCTCCTCGACGAGCGCCGCCGCCGGCAGCGCGCCGGCGACCGCCTCCTCCAGCACCGCCGCCGCAGGCAGCGCGGCCGCGCCGAGGTCGAAGCTGCGCCGCGGCGCGAAGAGCGGCACGTCGCAGCGGACCGACATCTCGATCATCGTCCCGGCGCAGATGCAGACGCCCGTGTCGAGGTGCGACAGCTCCATCACGAACGTCTCATCAGCCGCCTCGAACGATTCTCTTACGTACCCGATGTCCTCGAGGTTGCAGAGCCGGAAGACGAGCTGGCTGTTCATCTGCGCGAGCACGTCCTTGGCGATGCGGCTCGGGCGCTGGGAGACGATCACGAGCCCGACACCGAACTTCCTGCCCTCGACGGCGACCGTCGTCAGCGCGCCGAGCGAGCCGTGGCGGGCCGCCTCGGCCATGTAGCCGGTCGTGCGCTCGGGCACGTAGTTGTGCGCCTCGTCCACGACGAGCAAGGCCGGCGGCAGCCCCCCGCTCTTCGCCTCGCGGAAGACGCGCTCGGCGAGCACCGCGCACTTCCGCGAGCGCACCACGAACGTCTCGGTCTGCCGCAGGTCGAGGACGTAGAGGCCGGGGGCGGAGAGGTCGGCCTCGTCGTCGCCACCCTCGTGCACGACCCGCGGCTCCTCCTTCCCGACGCAGAAGCCTCCGGGATCGGCGGCGACGGCGTCGGCGATGTCCTGCACGACGTCGTTGCCGGAGCCGGCGAGCAGGCCGGCGAAGGCGGAGGGCTCGTGTGCCTGAGCGGCCGCCGCGCGCAGCTCCTTCTTGATCGCGGCGGTCATGCGCTCGACGGCGAAGCGCTCCTTCACCATCTCCCAGTCGAGCATGTCGATCCTGTCGGGAATCGAGACGTCGAGCAGGACGGCGCCGCCGTCGATCGTCGCGGCGGCGGTCGCGTACTCGCCGTGCGTGTCCACGACGAAGACGCGCAGGCCGCCGCGCGCGGCGAGCGTGCGCAGCACGTGCTTGACCGCGTTCGACTTGCCCGATCCCGTCATCCCGAGCACGGCCAGGTGCTTGCTCAGGATCTCGTCGCTGCGCAGCCAGACGCCGACCTCGGCATGGCCGGCGAGTCGGCCGAGACGCACGTCGCCGTCCCCGAGCAGCCGGCGCAGGAGCGCGGCGGACGGGGCCCGCACGTCGCTGCCGGGTGGGACGGGAACGGTCGCCGTCCCTCCGCGCCCTCCGCGCACACGGCGGAGGACGCGGACACGGGCGATCGTGAAGGCGCTCTCGGGGCGGAAGAACGTCTTCGCGACGAGGAAGCCGTGGTCCTTGACCGGATGGGAGAAGAGGGAGGGGATGTCGGGGACGTTGATCCGCCGCGGCGGGGCGCCGCCGAGCCCCTGCGAGAGGAACATCTCCTCCGTCATCTGCGGGAACGACTCGTTGTAGGCGGTCAGCTCCCGGATCTCGCCGACCACGGTCGTCTCCGCGGCGTCGCTGGCGACGACGAGCTGGCCGACGGAGACCTCGCGCACGGCGACGAAACGCAGCTCCCGCACGCTCGGGAAGTCCATGACGACGCCCAGCAGGTCGGGCCCGAGCTCGTCGGCCTCCTCCCAGATGCGGTCGAAGTGGGAAGCCGCGTCCGCGGCTGCGTCGCCGTCGACGAGGAGGCCGCCTTCCTCGTTGCGCCAGAGCGGACGGCCGTCGTAGCCGTAGCCGCCGCGGCGGGTGAGGTTGCTCGAGCCGACGAGCGCGCGCTCCCGGTCGGCGATCACGAGCTTGGCGTGCAGGCGGCGCGAGTAGCGCATCTGCACGCCCTCGGCGGCGAGCGCCTCGAGCGCCGAGAGGTCGGTGATGCGCAGGTCGCTCTCCTCGGCGACGCGGTAGACGAGGCGCACGGCCAGCTCGCCCGCGCGGACGCGCGGGAGAGCCTCGCCGAGGAGCCTCTGGATCGGGTACGGCTCGACCCACGGCGAGGCGAGGTCGAGCGTCTCCGCGGCGCCGGCGACGATGTCGCGGGCGGCGCGCTCGACGCGATTCTGGGTGACGTAGGCGGTCGTCATGCCGTCGCTCGAGTCTTCATACACCCGCCTCTGTCAGATGTAAAGCTTCGGCGCGGAATCATCGCCCGGAAGTCGGCGCCCGCGAGCCGCCGTCTTACGGCGGATGCGTCTAGGCGCGCACCGAGCGCACCATGCCGGCGGCGACAGTGTCGTTCGTGGCCTCGTCGATGAGGATGAACGAGCCGGTGGCGCGGTTGACGGCGTACGGGTCGACCATCAGCGGGCCGGACAGCCGGAGCCGCACCGTGCCGATGTCGTTCAACGCCATCTCCGCGGCTTCGTGCTGCTCGAGCGTGTCCATGTCGACGACGCCGTCGATGCCCTCGACGATCGCGCGCACGGTGCGCGTCGTGTGCTTGACGGCGAGCCGGGCGCCCGGCTGCAGCGGCCGCTCGCTCATCCAGCAGACCGTGGCCTCGAGCTCGCGTGCCGTTGCCGGCCGGTCGTCGGGGTCGACGAGCATGTCGCCGCGCGGCACGTCGATCTCGTCCTCGAGCCGGATCGTCACCGACATGCCCGGCACCGCCGCGTCGATCGGGCCGTCCGCCGACTCGACCGCGAGCACGCGCGTCCGCAGCCCGGACGGCAGAACGAGCACGTCGTCGCCCGCGTGCCAGATCCCGCCGGCGACCTGTCCCGCGTAGCCGCGGTAGTCGTGGTGCTCGTCGGACATGGGGCGGATCACCCACTGCACGGGGAAGCGGCGGTCGGCGAGGTTGCGGTCGCCGGCGGTCTCGATCGCCTCCAGATGGGCGAGCAGCGTCGAGCCGGTCCACCAGGGCATGCGCGGGGAGGGCTCGACGACGTTGTCGCCGTGGAGCGCCGCGATCGGGATCGCGAACGCGTCCCCGACGCCGAGCTGCGCGGTCAGCGTGTCGAGCTCGCCCTCGATCTCGCGGAAGCGCGCCTCGTCGAAGCCGGCGAGGTCCATCTTGTTGACGGCGAAGACGAGGTGGGGGACGGCGAGCAGCGACGCGATCAGCGCGTGCCGCCGCGTCTGCTCGATCACGCCCTTGCGCGCGTCGAGCAGGACGACGGCGACGTCGGCGGTGGAGGCGCCGGTGACCATGTTGCGCGTGTACTGCACGTGCCCCGGCGCGTCGGCGAGCTGGAAGCGGCGCTTCGCGGTCACGAAGGAGCGGTAGGCGACGTCGATCGTGATCCCCTGCTCGCGCTCGGCGCGCAGCCCGTCGGTGAGCAGCGCCAGGTTGACGTAGCCGTCGCCGCGGCGCTCGCTCGTCTGCGCGACGTGCTCCATCTGGTCGACGAGCACCTGCTTGGTGTCGTAGAGCAGACGCCCGATCAGCGTCGACTTGCCGTCGTCGACGGAGCCGCAGGTGACGAGGCGCAGCAGGTCGGACGAGGCGGCCTCGCCGCCGAGCAGCTCGGCGAGCTCCGCGGCGTCAGAAATATCCGACACGCTTGCGGTCCTCCATCGCCGCCTCGGACGCGCGGTCGTCCGCCCGCGTCTCGCCGCGCTCGGTCACGCGCGTCGACGCGATCTCCGCGACGACCTCGTGCAGGCTCGTCGCGCGCGAGCGCACGGCACCCGTGCAGGACATGTCGCCGACGGTGCGGAACCGCACCCACTCCCTGAACGGGACCTCGTGCTCGTAGCGCTCCACGACGTCGCTCGCGGCATACAGCATCCCGTCGCGCTCGAACACCTCGCGCTCGTGCGCGTAGTAGATCGACGGCAGCTCGAGGCGCTCGCGCGCGACGTACTGCCACACGTCGAGCTCCGTCCAGTTGGAGATCGGGAACACCCGCACCTGCTCGCCCTTGCGGATCTTGCCGTTGTAGAGGCTCCACAGCTCCGGGCGCTGCGCGCGCGGATCCCACTGCCCGAAGTCGTCGCGGAACGAGAAGATCCGCTCCTTCGCGCGCGAGCGCTCCTCGTCGCGCCGCGCGCCGCCGATCGCGGCGTCGAAGGCGTGCTCCGCCATCGCGTCGAGCAGCGTCGTCGTCTGCAGCTGGTTGCGCGAGGCGCGCGGGCCCGTCTGCTCGACGACCCGGCCCCTGTCGATCGACTCCTGCACGGAGGCGACGACGAGCCGCTCGCCCAGCTCCGCCACGCGGCGATCGCGGAACTCGATCACCTCGGGGAAGTTGTGGCCGGTGTCGACGTGCATGAGCGGGAACGGGAAGCGGCCGGGGCGGAACGCCTTCTCGGCGAGGCGCAGCAGCACGATCGAGTCCTTGCCGCCGGAGAACAGCAGCACCGGCCGCTCCAGCTCGGCGGCGACCTCGCGCATGATGTGGATCGCCTCCGCCTCGAGCTCGTCGAGGTGGGTGAGGTGCACCGCCGTCCTCATGCGTCGAGGTGCAGCCCGCACTCGGTCTTGTCGCTGCCGGCCCAGCGGCCCTCGCGGCCGTCGCCCGGCAGCGTGCAGTGGGTGCAGCCGATCGACGCGTAGCCCCGGTCGTGCAGGCGGTTGTAGGGCAGCTCGCGCTCGTGGATGTACGCCCACACGTCGCCGTCCCTCCAGTCGGCGAGCGGGTTCGCCTTCCACAGCTCGTGCCTCTCGTCCCACGCGATCTTCGGTGCCCCGGCACGCGTCGGCGACTGATCGCGGCGCATGCCGGTGATCCACCCGCGCAGGCCGGAGAGGGCCTCGCCGAGCGGGCCGACCTTGCGGATCGCGCAGCAGAGCGCCGGGTTCGAGGCCCACAGCGCGTCGCCGTGCGCGGCTGCCTGCCGTCCCAGCGACGGCCCCTGGTAGACCTCGACGCGGACGCCGTAGCGCTTCTCGACGGCCCGCCAGACGTCGTAGGTCTCGGGGAAGAGGACGTGCGTGTCGAGCGCGAACACGCGCGCGCCGGGCTCGATCGCGAGCAGCATGTCGAGCAGCACCGCCTCCTCCTTCTGGAAGGAGCACGCGAGCGAGAGGCTCGGATGGAAGTGCTCGACCATCACCCCGAGCACCTCGGGGGCGGTGAGCGCCTCGACATCCGTGCCGGGCAGCAGCGTCGCGACGTCCGTCGTCATCGCCCGGGAGGATATCAGGGAATGACGACTACTTATCCATCGAATAAGTCAATCTTCTGATTCGCGGCGGGCGGCTAGAGTCGTGGCATGGACGAGCTCCCGGGCGGCCTGCGCCGTGTCACGCTCCCCCTGCCGGTCAGGCCGGGGCACGTGCACGCGTACCTGCTTCCCGGCGAGGACGGCTGGACGCTCGTCGACACGGGCCTGGGACTGCCGGATGCGGGCGAGCGCTGGGCGGACGAGCTGCGCGGCCTCGAGGGCCCGGTCGCGCGCATCGTCATCACCCACTTCCACCCCGACCACGTCGGCGCCGCCGCCGACGTCGCAGCGCTCACCGCCGCGCCCGTCGCGCAGGGCAGGCTCGACCACGAGCAGTGCGTGCGCGTCTGGGCGAGCGACGATTGGGCGCAGGTGCTCGTCGGCTGGTTCGCGCGCAACGGCGTCCCGCCCGAGGTGACGCACGAGCTGATCGCGCAGGGCTCCTTCTACCGCCCGTTCATCCGCTACCCGGCCGAGCCGCGCCTGCTCGACGAGGGCGACCACGTCGACGGCTGGGAGGTGGTCGCCGCCCCGGGTCACGCCGACGGCCAGCTGACCCTGCTCAAGGACGGCGTCCTCGTCGCCGCCGACCACCTGCTCGGGCGCATCACCCCGACCGTCGGGCTCTGGCCCGCGAGCCGGCCCGACCCGCTCGGCGACTACCTGGGCGCGCTCGAGCGCACGATCGCGCTCGCGCCGCGCCTGGCGCTCCCCGGCCACGGCGACCTCGTCGACGACCCGGTCGGGCGGGCGCGGGAGCTGATCGCCCATCACCGCGAGCGGCTCGACGTCACGGCTGGCGCGCTCGGGCGCGAGCCCCGCAGCGGCTACCAGGTGTCGTTCCCGCTCTTCGGCGCCGACCTCAAGCCGGCCGCGCGGCGCTTCGCGGTGGCGGAGACGCTCTCCCATCTCGAGCGGCTCGTGCGCGAGGGGCGCGCCGACCGGCACGAGGACGTCCACGGCGTTTCCTATACTGCGGGCTGAGTGGAAGGCGAGCTGCCGCCCAGTACCGGCGCCCCGACGACCGGGGCGCTCACACCTGAACATCCCTCCGGACGCAGATGCCGGGCTTCGGCGTGAGCGACTCCGTGCGGATCGCCCTCGTTCTCTCGCTCGTGCTCGGGAACGCGGTCTTCGTTGCGGCCGAGTACGCCCTCGTCACGGCCCGTCGCAGCCGGCTCGAGGAACGAGCGGAACGCGGAAGCCGGGGCGCACGAACGGCGCTCAACCTGATGGACGAGCCGGTTCGCTTCATCAGCTCCGTCCAGGTCGGGATCACCGTCTTCGGAATCGCGCTCGGTGCGATCGGCGAGCCGCTGGTCTCGCGCTACTTCGACTTCGTCTCCCGCGGGATCGCGTTCGCGATCTCGTTCGCCGCGCTCACCTACCTGAGCGTCACGCTCGGCGAGCTCGTGCCCAAGGCGATCGCGCTGCAGAAGGCGGAGCGGATCGCCGTCGCGCTCGCCGCCCCGATCGACGTGCTCTCGCGGGCCGCGTATCCGCTCGTCTGGGTGCTGAACCACTCCGCCAACGCAGCGCTGAGGGTGCTCCGCGTCAAGCCCGCGCCGGCGGGAATGATCGCCTTCACCCGTGAGGACATCCGCCATTCGGTCGCGGCGGCCGAAGACGTCGGCGAGATCCAGACGGCCGAGGAGGAGATGCTGTACAAGGTCTTCGACTTCGCCGAGAAGGAAGCCTCGGACGTGATGGTGCCGCGGCCGGAGGTCGTCGCGATCTCCGTCGAGATGCCGCCCGAGGAGGCGCTGCGCGCCGTGCTCGACTCCCCCTACACGCGCTACCCCGTCTTCCGCGAGTCCCTCGACGACATCGTCGGCATCCTGCACGTGCGCGACCTCGTCTCCGCGCTCAACGACCGCGGCATCGCCGACGTCGAGCTCGCCGAGCTGCTGCGGCCCGCCTACGTCGTGCCCGAGACGAAGGATCTGGCGTCGCTGCTGGCGGAGTTCCGCCGCACGAACCAGCACATGTCGATCGTCGTCGACGAGTACGGCGCCACGCAGGGGATCGTCACGCTCGAGGACCTGCTGGAGGAGATCGTCGGCGAGATCGAGGACGAGTTCGACCTGCCGGACGAGTCGGTCGAGCGGGTCGACGAGACGACGATCCGCATCGACGGCACCTTCCCGATCGACGACTTCAACGAGGAGTTCGGGACGGCGCTCGAGCACGAGGACTACCACACGGTCGCCGGCTACGTGTTCGACCTGCTCGGTCGTGCCGCCGAGCCGGGCGACGAGGTGCGCTCGGACGGGCTGCGATTCACCGTCAGAGAGGTGGAGGGCTCGCGCATCCAGCGTCTCGAAGTGGAGTTCCTGTCGGCGCCGGAGCACGTGGACGAGAACGGGGAGGCGGCGTAGCGCCGCCCCATGCGACGGTGCGGGCAGTCGACTCACCGCTCCGGCACCGTGATTTCGTCCTCTTCCTCGGCGTCATGCTCGCGTCGGGGTTCGCGCTCGAGATGTCCTTCGTCGCCGTCGGCTGGCAGGTGTACGCCGTGCACGGCGACCCGCTCGACCTCGGGCTCGTGGGGCTCGCGATGTTCATCCCGCTGCCGCTGCTCGCGCTGCCCGCCGGGCACCTCGCCGACCGCTTCCCCCGTCGCACGCTCCTCGCGCTCGCGATCGCGCTGGAGGCGGCCGTGGCCGTCGGGCTGCTCGCCGTCACGCGCGCGGGCGCCGACCGGACATGGCCGTTCTTCCTGCTCGCGTTCGCAACCGGCGTCGCGGCGTCGCTCGGCTCGCCGGCTTCGCGGGCGCTGACGCCGTCGCTCGTGCCGCGTGAGGTGCTCGTGCGGGCCCTGGCGCAGCGATCCGTCGTCTTCCAGGCCTCGGTGATCGGAGGCCCGGCACTCGGCGGCCTGCTCTTCGCGCTGCGAGCCGATCTCGTGTACGGCGTCTCGGCCGCGCTCTCCGTCGTCGCTCTGGCGGCGACGCTTCTCCTGCGCGCCGGGCGCGACCCCGCCGGCGGAGCGGCGCCGGATCTCGCGAGCCTGCTCGGCGGCGTTCGCCTCGTTCGCCGCACGCCCGTCCTGCTCGGCGCGATCTCTCTCGACCTCTTCGCGGTGCTGTTCGGCGGGGCCGTGGCGCTCCTGCCGGTGTTCGCGAAGGACATCCTCGGCGTCGGTCCCGCGGGCCTCGGCATCCTTCGCGCGGCGCCCGCCGCGGGCGCGCTCCTCGCCGCGATCGTGCTCACGCGCCGCCCGGTGCGGGAGCGGGCGGGCCGCACGCTGCTCACGGTCGTCGCGCTCTACGGCGTCTCGATCGTGGTCTTCGGCCTGTCGACGTCGATCTGGCTCTCGCTGCTCGCGCTCGCCGCCGGCGGCGCCGTCGACATGGTGAGCGTCGTGCTGCGGCAGACGATCCTGCCGCTCGTCACCCCCGACGAGCTGCGCGGACGCGTCAACGCCGTCGAGATGGTCTTCATCAGCGCGTCGAACGAGCTCGGCGCGTTCGAGTCCGGGCTCGCGGCCGCGCTCGTCGGCGCCGTGCCCGCCGTCGTCGTCGGCGGCGTGCTCACCGTCGCGATCGCCGTCGGCTGGACGCGCTTCTTCCCGGCACTGGCGCGCGTCGACCGGCTCGACGAGCTGCGGCCGGCTGTGTCGGCCGTGTCCTGAGCGGCGTCTTGCGGCGGGCGTGAGCGGAGGGCAGCACGAGGTTGCGGCAGGCGACGGCCCAACCCGGCGGTTGCCCGCGTTTCCCGACTGCCGCGCCGACGACGACGTTCTCGGACGCAAGGTGCGACGCCTCTGCGCCGAGAAGACCTGGTTGCAGACGAGCGCAGAAGAGCGTCGAACGATGAGGGCGCACAGAGCCGACCTCGAGCGGCGATTCGTTGCGATGATCGAGCGCTACCGGTCGCCCGGTCGCACGAGGCCCGACTCGTAGGCGACCACAACCGCCTGGGTGCGGTCGCGCAGGTCGAGCTTCCGCAGGAGGTGGGCGACGTGCGTCTTCACCGTGTGCTCGCTGACGACGAGCTCTGCGGCGATCTCGGCGTTCGTCGAGCCACGGGCGACGAGGCGGAGGACGTCGACCTCGCGCGCCGTCAGCGTCTCGAGCGTGGGTGGTCGCAACGGCGGCCCGTTGCGCCGTGCGAACTCCTCGATCAGCCGGCGGGTGACCGACGGCGCGAACAGGGAGCCGCCGGTTGCGATCACGCGGATCGCCGAGACGAGCTGCTGCTCGGGAGCGTCCTTGAGCAGGAATCCGCTGGCGCCCGCCCTCAGCGCCCCGTAGACGTACTCGTCGAGATCGAACGTCGTCAGCACGAGCACGCGTGGGCTCGTCTCGTCGACGACGACCTGTCGTGTCGCCTCGATGCCGTCGAGCAGCGGCATCCGGATGTCCATCAGCACCACATCAGGCCGGAGCTGGCGCGCCAGCGCCACCGCCTCGACGCCGTCGTCCGCCTCGCCGGCCACCTTGATCCCGGGCTCGGCCTTGAGGATCATCCGGAACCCGGCCCGGACGAGCGACTGGTCGTCGGCGAGGAGGACGCGGATCATCGCTTGCTCGCGTACGGCAGACGTGCGCACACCGCGTAGCCGCCGCCTGCGCGGGGCCCTGCTTCGAGCTCGCCCCCGTAGACGGAGACCCGCTCGCGGATCCCGACAAGGCCGTGACCGCCGGCGTCGCCGTTCGTCGTTCCAGCGCCGTCGTCGGCGACGTCGACCTCCAGTCGGTCCTGCTCGTAGCGCAGGATGACGCGCGCTCGTGCCGGGCCCGCGTGCTTGAGCGCGTTCGTCAGCGCCTCCTGGACGATCCGGTACGCGGAGAGGTCGACGCCCGGAGGTAGATCGACAGGCGTGCCCTCGACGACCAGCTCGACGGGTAGACCGGCGACACGAACCTGGTCGACGAGCGCGTCGAGCCGCGAGAGGCTCGGCTGAGGGGCGAGCGCGAGCTCCTCGTCGCTCTCCCGCAGAAGGCCGACGAGGCGGCGCATCTCGACGAGCGCCTGCTGCCCGGTGTGCTCGATGGTGTCGAGTGCGCCGCGCGTCTCGCCGGGCTCGGAGTCGAGCAGCCGCCGGCCGCCGCGCGCCTGCAGCACGATCACGCTGATCGCATGGGCGACGACATCGTGCAGCTCGCGTGCGATGCGCGCCCGCTCGTCGACGATCGCCGCCTCGGCGGCGTCGCGCTCCCAGCGCATGCGCGCCTCGCTCACCCGGCGGCGTTGCACGACGTAGCCGGCGAGCCAGGGCGCACCGAAGAGCAGGGTGAAGAAGATGACGCCCCCGAACGTCACGCCGTCGGGGTCGGTCACCAGCACTGTGAGCCCGAAAGCGGTCGTCATCGCCCCGGCCGACCACGCACGGCGGCCTGAGGTATGCGCGGCCCCGTTGTAGACGACGAGGAGCACGATCAGGCCGAACGCCTCGACGTCGAGCACGCGCTTGGGTAGCCATTGTCCCAAGAGCCCGACAGCGGCGAGGACAGCCATCAGGGTGATCGGCACGCGAACGCGGCGGGCGAGCGGCACCAGCAGGGCCAGCGCGCCGGCCGTGGTGGCGAGCTTGTCGGGCCTGGAGACGTCGAGCGACCAGACCTGGACGATCATCAGGGCGACCAGGCCGACGGCGAGGATCGCGTCGCCGTGGCGGTGGATGAGGTCGGTGACCCTCCCTGGCACGGCTAGACCGTACGCCGTCGCCCGCGGTCGCGCCATCGGCCGCCGGAGCGATCCGCATCCGCGAGATCGCGCCGGGGAGTGATCCAGGATCGCCGCGGGCGGCGACGACGGATAGCGCCGAGCGGCCTAGCTTCGGGTGGTCACCGAGAAGGAGGTCGTCCCCATGGGTGCACGGATCCTGCTACCCGCCCTCGCACTGCCCGCGCTCGCCGCCGCCGGCTTCGTCGCCGCGGCGCACGGTGCCGCGCCGAGACCCGGCCCGGTCGAGGTCGACGCCGCCGACTACGCCTACGTGATGCCGAGCGTGGTCAAAGGCGGCGTCGTTGCGATGCGGTTCCGCAACACCGGCAAGGAGCCCCACGAGTTCGCCTTCGGCCGCATCGACAAGGGCCACACGTTTGCCCAGGCGCTGCGCGCGTTCGACCGGGGCAAGGACGTCGCCTGGGTGCACGACTTCGGCGGGCCGCCGCTGCTGACGCCCGGAGCCGAGATCACGATCACGAGGAAGCTCCCGCCGGGGAACTACTTCTTCATCTGCGCCGTGCCAGACGCGAAGGGTGTCCGTCACTCGAAGCTCGGCATGGCTCGAGCCTTCACGATCACCGGGGACTCCGGGGCGCAACTGCCGAAAGCCGACGCTGTGATCACGGCCGGAAAGAAGCGGTTTGTCGTCCCGCAGCTGCAGGCCGGCCGGCAGACGATCGAGCTGCGCAACCGGGCCGGGACCGGTCGTGGCTTCGGCCTCGTCACCCTCAACCCCGGGAAGACGAAGGCCGACGTCGACCGCTGGGTCAAGTCGATCGAGACGACGGGCAAGCTGCCGGCGGGCCCGATGCCGATGACGTTCCTCGGCGCGATGCAGACGATCCCGAGCGGCACATCGGTCTACCTCACGGTCAACCTCGAGGCGGGTAGGCGATATCGCGTCTCCGACGATGAGTCGGGCATCCAGGCCGTCTTCACGCCGAGGTGATCAAGCTCGGTCAGCTAACTGTCGAGTGCGCTCAGCGGCGGGCCCGGCGCAGCAGGCCCGCCGCGCCGACGTCGCGGATCGAGGCGTCGACGAGCTCGATCGGGTGCAGCGCCGGCAGCGGCTGCTTCTGCCGGCGCAGCGCCGTCGCCACCTGCACGAGGCAGCCCGGGTTCGCGCTCGCATACACGTGCGCTCCCGTCGCCAGCACGTGCGCCGCCCTGCGGTCTCACGCGAGCTCGAGGACGGCTTCGAGCGCGGGTAGCTGCCGTTCGTCGCCGGCTGCGAGGCGAGAGCGGATGATGTCCCGGAGTGGCGAGACGAGAACGGTGAGGTCTGGCTCGAGCTGCAGCACGAGTGCGTTGCGGCGAACTGCTGCGTAGGTGTCGAAGCCGGCCGGTGTGTGGTGCAGATCGATGTGCCCGAAGGGTGTGTACAGGCTCAGATCAGCCTTCTTGCCGAGAGCTCGCTGGGCGTCTTCGACGTCGGTCAGGACGATCCCGTCGATGTCGGTCATTGCGGCCACGAGCCGTCGACGGTTGGCCGCGCCGGGCGCGGGCGTGATGTCGATGTCGTAGGTGGGAAGCGGCGATCCCTGCAACACGGCGGCGAGACCGCCGATGAGGACGTGCTCCACATGGTGCCGGCCGAGCGCACGAAGCACCACGAGTGGATCGAAGGGCCATTCGTGCCACTCCCCGCGGCGCTCGCCACTCACTGCTCTCTCCTGGGAAGCCGTTGCAGCAGCGCCTCGAGGCGGGGAAGGGCATCACGATCCTTCGGCGTGTCGCTCGCGCGCTTGGAGGCAATGACTCGCTCCAGGTTGGCAACTCGGATCTCGATGCCGTCGGCGACGAGAAGGAACGACTCGCTCGGCCGCGCAAGGTCCGGATATCCCTCGGTGGCGGCAGGGTTGAGGACGACATCGAGGTCGCCGAAGCGCGTCGTCAGGAACGTCGTCTCACGCAGGCGGAGATGCTGGTCGTCGATCGGCCACGACGCGTCGGCGTCCCCGTCGGCAGTCAGCACCTGTGCTTCCATCTCGCGAAGGGCGTCAGCGAGGCGCTGGAGGTTGCGGACGTGCCGGTCAGGCGTGATGTCGATGTCGCTCGTCGGCTCCGACCAGCCCTGCGTCACCGCCGCGTAGGCGCCGATCACAACGAACTCGACGCCGCGGCGCTTCAACGTGGCAAGGATCGCCTGGGGGTCGAACAGGTGGAGGGGCGGCGTCCCGCCGCTCGGCCGGGGCTGCGACCCGGTCGTGTCGTTCCCGCTATCGCGAGCGATTGCCCACTCCTTCGTTGCCGAGCGCGGCGCGCCGCGTGGATTGCGCCACGTGCGCGAGGTTGACTCCGAGCTCGAGACGCTGAAGCGGTGTCAGCGCGAGCCGACGGCGAACGTCGCGTGCATAGGAAGCGTCGCCAGCTGCCAGAGAGATCCGCGGCTCCAGCCCACAGGCGCGCACGAGCCTGGTCACGGACGCGAAGCTCGCATCGACTTCCCCTCGCTCGATGCGCGAGACGGCGTTCTGTGCCATCCCGGCGCGAGCACCCAGCTGCGCCTGCGTCAGGCCTGCTCGTGTGCGGGCCAGGTAGACGAGATCACCGCTTCGCACTGTTCGGCGACTATATCACATATATGTACTTTATCGACGGGCCCGGCGCAGCAGGCCCGCCGCGCCGAGGTTGCGGATCGAGGCGTCGACGAGCTCGATCGGGTGCAGCGCCGGCAGCGGCTGCTTCTGCCGGCGCAGCGCCGTCGCCACCTGCACGAGGCAGCCCGGGTTCGCGCTCGCATACACGTGCGCTCCCGTCGCCAGCACGTGCGCCGCCTTGCGGTCGCCGAGCTGCCGGGCCGCATGCGGCTGCGTGACGTTGTAGATGCCGGCGCTGCCGCAGCAGATGTCCTGCTCGGCCGGCTCGACGACCTCGAGGCCGGGGATGCGCGCGAGCGATGCCGCCGACGAGAGCGGCAGCCGCTGTGCGTGGCGGAGGTGGCACGAGTCCTGCATCGCCACCTTCAGGTTGAGCGGGTGACGTGGCGCCCGCGGCTCGACGCCCGTGAGGAACTCGCCCAGATCGCGCACGCGCGCCGAGAAAGCGGCCGCGCGCTCGGCCCAGGCGGGATCGTCGCCCAGCACGTGCCCGAGCTCCCTCAGGTGCGAGCCGCAGCCGGACGCGTTCACGACGACCGTGTCGACGCCCTCGAGCGCCTCGATCACGCGGCGGGAGAAGGCGCGTCCCTCCTCGAGCCTGCCCGCGTGCATCGAGAGGGCGCCGCAGCAGCCCTGCGGCGGGGCGGCCACCTCGTAGCCGTCGGCGGCGAGCACCCGCGCCGTCGCCGCGTTGACCGACCCGAACACGACCGCCTGCACGCAACCTGTGAGAATGGCGACACGCCCGCGCGTCTCGCCACGCGCGGGCGTGATCGCCGCCGGCGCCTCGGTCGAGCGCCACGGCGGCGCGATCTCCGTCATCGCGCCGAGCCGGCCGGGAAGCGGCAGCGCCCGGCCGAGCGGCGCGAGCCGCAGCGCCGGCGCCATCCGGCGCGGATACGGCAGCAGCCGGAAGAGCAGCGAGCGCACGAGCCGCTCGCCGGGCGGCCGCCGCACCTCGGCCTCGATCGTCCCGCGCGTCGCCTCGATGAGGCGGTCGTACTGCACGCCCGACGGGCAGGCCGTCACGCACGCCATGCAGCCGAGGCAGCGGTCGAAGTGCGTGACCGCGGTGGGGCTGAGCCCGATCTCCCCGTCGAGGTGTGCCTCGATCAGCTGGATGCGTCCGCGCGGCGAGTCCATCTCCTCGCTCCACAGCAGGTACGTCGGGCAGGTGGGCAGGCAGAAGCCGCAGTGGACGCAGTCGCTCGCCAGCGAGCGCAGCACGTCGGGGGCAGCGCTCACGCGAGCGTCCCCGCGGGATCGAAGCGCTCGCGGACGCGCTCCTGCAGGAGGCGCACGGAGGTCGGCGTGTCGTCGGGCGTGGGGTGGGGCACGTAGGCGACGCCGGCAGCGGCGCGCGCGACCGCCTCGTCGAGCTCGGAGAGCGCCTCGCGCAGCGCGCCGGGGGAAAACCGCAGGCGGCCGCGCGCCGCCCCCTGCCGGGCGCGTGCCTCCCGCCACACCTCGCCGGACGCCTCCGCCCCTCCGACGAGGTCGCGAGCCGCGCGGAGCTGCGCGTCGACCGACGCCCTTCCCCCTTCGAACAGGACGGCAACGCGCCCGGGGTGCAGGACGTCGAGCGCGCTCGGCACGAGCCGGGACGCCATCAGCGCGGCCGTCACCGCGGCGGCGTCGTCGCTGTCGACGACGAGCGTCGCCGACGCAGGCGCCAGCGGGTGGAGCCGGAGGCTCACCCGCGCGATCAGGGCGACGCGGCCGCGAGACCCGCAGACGAGCTTGCCGAGGTCGTAGCCCGCGACGTTCTTGACCACCTTGCCGCCCGCGTTCGCGACCGTGCCGTCGGCGAGCACGAGCGTGACGCCGAGCACGAGATCGCGCGGCGCGCCGAAGCGGTGCCGCAACGGGCCCGACAGGTTCCCCGCCAGGCAGGCGCCGACCGTCGGGTCGCCCGGCGGGTCGAGCGACAGCCGCTGCCCGTGCCGGGCCAGCGCCGCGTTCAGGGCCGAGAGCCGTATCCCCGCCTCCACGGTGCACGTGAGGTCGCCCGCCTCGTGCTCGAGGATGCGGTCGAGCCCGGTCGTGTCGATGTCGTCGCCGATGCGCACGCGGCGGCCCTGCGACGACGCCGCGCGCAGCGCGGCAGACGCCTCCTCCAGGCTCGTCACGCGCACGCTAGAGGCGCTCGGCAACGCCCATCCTCTCGAGCGGGTGCATCCTGTACGGCCCCGGCACCTCGCCGCACAGGCGCGGCGTGGGCACGACCTTCCCCGGGTTCGCGAGCCCGTCCGGGTCGAAGGCCCGGCGCAGGCGCTCGAACGACGCGAGGTCGCGCTCCGAGAACATCTTCGGCATCGAGCACGCCTTGTCGACGCCGACGCCGTGCTCGCCGGTGAGCGAGCCTCCCGCCTCGAGGCAGGCGACGAGGATCTCGTCGGCGAGCGCCTTCGCCGCGTCGGTCTCCCCCCTGGAGGCGTCGTAGAGCACGAGCGGGTGCAGGTTGCCGTCGCCGGCGTGGAAGACGTTGCCGACGCGCAGACCGTGCTCGGCCGACAGCGCGGCGATGCGCCGCAGCACCTGCGGCAGCTTCGTCCGCGGCACGACGCCGTCCTGGACGTAGTAGTCGGGCGAGATCCGCCCCATCGCGGCGAACGCGCCCTTGCGCCCGAGCCACAGGAGCGCCCGCTCCGCGTCGTCACGGGCCACCCGCACCTCGAAGGCGCCGCGGTCGCGGCAGATGCGCTCCACGAGAGCGGCGTCCTCCTCGACCTGCACGGCGACGCCGTCGAGCTCGACGAGCAGCACCGACTCGGCGCCCTCGGGGTAGGCGGGATGGAACGCCTCCTCGGCGGCGGCGATCGTGAGCCGGTCCATCATCTCGATCGCAGCCGGGAGGATGCCGGCCGACACGATCGCCGAGACGGCCTCGCCCGCCTCGTCGGTCGAGCGGAAGGCCGCGAGCTGCGTCGTCACCGCCTCCGGCGTGCGCAGGATGCGCAGCGTGATCTCCGTCGCGATCCCGAGCGTCCCTTCCGAGCCGACGAACGCGCCGAGCAGGTCGATCCCGTCCGGGTCGAGCGCCTTGCCGCCGAGCTCGACGAGCTCGCCGTCGGGCAGCACGACGACGAGACCGGTGACGTGGTTGACGGTGAAGCCGTTCTTCAGGCAGTGGGCGCCGCCGGAGTTCTCCGCCACGTTGCCGCCGATCGTGCAGACCTGCTGGCTCGACGGGTCGGGCGCGTAGAAGAAGCCGTCGCCGGCGACCGCGCGTGTGACGTCGAGGTTCGCGACGCCGGCCTGCACGACGACGCGCTGGGCGGCAAGGTCGATCTCGAGGATCCGCTTCATGCGCGCGAGCGAGATCACGACGCCGTCGGCGACGGGCAGCGCACCGCCCGAGAGCCCGGTACCGGCTCCGCGCGCGACGAAGGGGACGCCCTCGCGGGCGCACAGCCGCACGATCGCCTGCACCTCGCCGGTCGCTCCCGGCAGCGCCACCACGGCGGGCGTCGCGCGCCAGCCGGTGAGGCCGTCGCAGTCGTAGACGCGCAGCTGCTCGGGCTCGGTGAGCACGTGCTCGCGGCCGAGCACGGCCCGGAGCTCCGCGGCGAACGTGTGGGCGAGAGGCATCGGCTCGAGTCTACTGAGCGCGGCGCGCCACGCTGAATCGATGATCGATTATCACTGTTGTCCAATCCGCCCTCGAGGCCGTCGCGTAGGATCGTATGCATGATCCCCATCGACCGTCCCGGAAAGATCGTCTGCGTCGGCCTCAACTACAAGGACCACGCCGAGGAGCAGGGAGTCGACCTCCCCCAGGCTCCGCTGTTCTTCGCGAAGTACACGACCTCGCTGATCGGCCCCGGCGATGCGATCGTGATCCCGCCCGTCGTGCGGCAGTGCGACTACGAGGCCGAGCTGGGCGTCGTCATCGGCACCACCGTCCGCAACGTCTCGAAGGAGAACGCGATGGAGGCGGTGCGCGGCTACGTCGTCGCGAACGACGTGTCCGCGCGCGACCTGCAGTTCGCCGACGGCCAGTGGACGCGCGGCAAGTCGCCGGACACGTTCTGCCCGATCGGCCCGCTCGTGCCGGCGTCCGAGGTTCCCGACCCGCACGCGCTCGGCATCCGGGCGATCGTCTCGGGGGAGACGCTGCAGGACTCGACGACCGCCAACCTCATCTTCGGCATCGACGAGATCATCAGCTACGCGTCGCTCACGTCCACGCTCGAGGCGGGCGACCTGATCCTGACCGGCACCCCGGCCGGCGTCGGCATCTTCCGCGAGCCGAAGCGGCTGCTTGAGCCGGGCGACACCGTGACGATCCAGATCGACGGTCTCGGGGAGATCACCAATCCGGTCGTCGCCGCTTGACGGCGACGGTTGACGCGAGACGAATCGATCATCGATAGTTGCGGCTCTGGCGCCGGCGAGGAGAAGCAGTGAGATCCAGGACGGGTGAGCGGTGAAGGCGATCACACGGACGGTGCTCCGCGAGCAGGTGAAGGACGTGCTGCTGCAGCGCATCGTCCGGGGCGAGCTGCAGCCGGGCGAGCGGCTCGTGGAGACCCGGATCGCCCAGGATCTGGGCACGAGCCAGGCACCCGTGCGCGAGGCGCTGCGCGACCTCGAGCTGCTGCGCCTCGTGGAATCGGAGCCGTTCCGCGGCGCGCGCGTGCGCGAGTTCGGCGAGGAGGAGCTGATCGAGGTGTATCCCGTGCGGGCGGCGCTCGAGGACCTCGCCGCGAGGGAGGCGGCCGTCCGCCTCGCGGGCGACGTGTCCACGCT
This sequence comes from Gaiella occulta, assembly GCF_003351045.1. Taxonomy (GTDB): domain Bacteria; phylum Actinomycetota; class Thermoleophilia; order Gaiellales; family Gaiellaceae; genus Gaiella; species Gaiella occulta. The sequence goes on along the minus strand of NZ_QQZY01000002.1, from coordinate 609,090 downwards.
CGAATCTGCGGTCGCGGCGATGCGGGCGGCGGCGAAGCGCGGCGACCTGCACGCGCTCGTGCAGCACGACTTCGCCTTCCATCGCGTGATCGTGGAAGCGGCCGGCAACGCGGTGCTGACCCAGTGCTGGAAGTCGCTCGGGGTCGAGGGGCGGATCACGCTCACCATCTACGGCACGCAGGTCGAGCCGGAAGAGGCCGCGGAGCTACACGTCCCGATCCTCGAGGCGATCCGGGCCGAGACCGCTGCCAAGGCGGGCCGGGAGGCGCGCAAGCACGTGGAGTACTTCGCCAAGCTGGCACGGGGGAAGGCCGCCCGCTGAGCGAGCCGGAGGTACGGGCAACGGACGAGGGAGGCGGCACGACGGTCGTGCTCGCGGTGCGCTGGCGTGCCCGGCCAGGTGCCGAGGAGGAGGTGGCGGCCTTGCTCGCCCGGCTCGCGCCGCTCTCCCGCGCCGAGCCCGGCTGCCTGCAGTACGACCCGCACCGCGACCCCGACGATCCACGCGCCTTCTTCCTGTTCGAGCGCTACGCCGACGAGGCTGCCCTGGAGCGGCACGCTGCCAGCCAGCACTTCCGCGAGCTCGTGCTCGGCCAGGCGCTGCCGTTGCTCGAGTCGCGCGAACGGGTGCGCTACGTGCCCCTCCTGCCCGATTGAAGAAGGGCAACGGTGCCGCGGTGCTCGGAGATCACGAGGCGATGCGGCGAAAGTGCTCGACCGCCTGCCGCACGCCGTCGGCGAGCGGAGTGCGCGGGAGCGGCCCGATCGCGCGCTCCAGCGCCGTCGCCTCGAGCTGCGCCGGAAACGGCAGCCCGGTCTCCTCGAAGCGGATCATCCCGGCGGCGTCGGGTGCCGCCGCCTCGATCGCGGCGATGACCTCGGCCATGTGCGCGGGGACGCCGGGGTAGTTGGCGGCGATCGCCCCCGTCGAGACCGCGGCGCTCGCGCGCGCGAAGGCGAGGCCGACGTCGGGCGCGTAGTCGTACTGGGCGGCTCCTCCGTAGGAGATCGTGAACGGGTCTCCGCGTGCGGCCGCCTGCATCGCGAGCGTCGGCGTCGAGGTGAGGCCCTGGTCGCGGGCGGGCCCGTAGACGACGTACGGGCGGATGGCGATGGAGGGAATGCCGTCGTCGGCCCAGTAGACGCGCGCCGTCCCCTCGTTCGCGAGCTTGAAGACGCCGTAGTGCGTGCGCGGCGAGAACGGCCCGACCTCCGGCGCCGGCGACGGGTCATCGGGGCCGTAGACGGCGGCCGACGACGCGAGCGCGACGCCGGGAATGCGGTCGCGCCGCTGCTTCACCGCCTCGAACACGGCGACCGTGCCCTCGACGTTGACGCGGGCGCCGAGCGGCGGGTTCGCGCGGCAGAACGGCACCTGCAGGCCCGCGAGGTGGACGACGCGCGTGACGCCGTGGCGGTCCATGACCGCGCCGAGGCGTTCGACGTCCGTGACGTCGCCCTGCTCCAGCGTCACGCGCGCCGCGTCCTCGCCGAGCACGAGGCGCAGCCGGTGCGGGTCGTCGACCCGCAGATCGTAGGCGACGACGGACGCGCCCTCGTCGAGAAACGCCTTCGCCGTCCAGGCGCCGAGGCAGCCGAGCGCACCCGTGACGAGCGCGACGCGCCCACGAAGTCGATCATCGTTTCCCATGCGAAAACCCTATCGCGCCGGATCGCAGCAGCCGCGGGAGTGGGGCTTGCGATGGCGCGCTCGTGAGCGCCGGACAGCCCGAGCGACACCATGCCCGCGCGCGACGACCCGAGCGACCGCCTCCGAGGCGCAGGGCTAGAGCAGGCCTTGCGCGCGCTGGCGCGCGCGCAAGGCCTGCTCCGCCTCGTCCTCCTCGCGGAAGAGCCGGACGAGCAGCCAGGTGATCGCGGCGAAGAAGACGATCGCCTGCTCGGCCGACATGAGGATGCCGCCGAAGTTCTGGTCCTTCGCGGCGGAGATCCCCCACAGGCGCTCGGGCCGTGTCTCGTAGTAGCCGTACACGGGCGGCGCGAACGTGAGCGCGAGCCCGAGGAAGGCCGAGAACACGAACGCGGCGAAGACGTATGCGATCCGCGCGAGCGTCGCGGCCGACCGCGGTGCGTCCGCGAGGACCGGCCACCAGAAGAGCAGGCCGATGGCGATCATGAACGCGTGCTCAAGGTTGAGCAGCGCCGCATGGCGGACGGCGATGTCGTAGACGGCGCCGAGATGGACGACGTACCAGCCGACGAGCCAGATGGGGAACGCCGCCATCGGCCGGGTCAGCCACGCGAACGCGGCCCCTCCGCGGGCAGCGACGGCCGCGCGCATGGAAGGCGTGAGGCCGAGGATGAGGAGAGGCGGCGCCCAGTCCGAGATGATGACGTTCTGCAGGAGGTGGAAGAGCACGAGGTACTCGACGGCGATCGTCTCGAGCGGCGAGTTGAGCGCGAGCACGATCATCAGCACCCCGGTGGCGAAGAGCGTGGTCCGTGTGCGTGAGGAGCGCCCGGCGGGCGCGCGCAGGTAGAGCCAGAGCGCGAGCGCGCCGAGCGCCGCGAAGAGCGGCTCGAACGTGAACGACCAGGGGGAGGGCATCAGGCGGGCCGGTGCTCGCCGACCGCCACCGCGGCCAGGCGCCGCCGCGAGGCCCGCAGCAGCACGAGGAAGCAGGTGCCGACGGTGAGCGTCTGCTCGAGCATCATCACGAGCCCGGCGAGCTTCTGGTCGCTGAGCGGAGACAGGCCGAGGAGGCGCCGCGGCTCCTCGGCGTAGGTGGAGAACAGCGGCTCGAAGCTGAACAGGATCACGTACGCGAGCACCTGGCCCGTCCAGAAGACGAGCGCGGTGTAGCCGAGGCGCTCGGCGAGGGAAAGCCGCTCGTGCCGGGAGGGGTCGATCATCTGCGTCCAGACGAGGAGGCCTCCCAGCACGAAGCTGAGGTGCTCGAGATCGTGGACGGCGCGATGGTGGAGGGCAGCTTCGTACAGCGGTGGGATGTGCCAGCCGACGAGGACGGCGACCCAGACGCCGTAGCTCACGCCGGGACGGAGCAGGAACGAGAGCGTGCGCCGCAGCGCCCGCATGCGTGCGAGCGCTGCGATGAGGTTGCGGGGGAGGAAGAAGACGGCGAGCGGGCCGCGGACGGCGAGCAGGAGCAGGACGACGCCAAGATCGGCGATGAGCACGTGTTGCAGCATGTGCACCCACTGCAGGTAGCGCTCGCCGATGTAGTCGATGGGGGAGACGATCGCGAGCACCGTGACGGACACGCCGGCGACGAAGAGCGGGATGCGCGTCCACGGCGCGAGGCCGGCGCGACGGCGGTGGAGGCGGCTCCAGCCGTGGAGGAAGAAGGCGATCGCGACGATGCCGCCCCCGACCACGAGCGGCTGGAACGACCAGGCGCGCCAGAGGCTCTCGGTCGTCACACCGGGATTGTAGGGCCGTCCCGACGCGGGCCCGGGCGGCACCGCCGCAGCGGGCCACGGCATGCCTCCGAGCGATTACGCTCTGACGGTGAGCGGCTTTCGCACGATCGACGAGCTCGAGGACGCCCTGCGTGGCGCGGACTACCTGCCCGACCGCGGCCTCTCGACGGCGCTCTTCCTCGCCCTCGCGCTCGAGAAGCCCCTCCTGCTCGAGGGGGAGGCGGGCGTGGGCAAGACCGAGGCGGCGAAGTCGCTCGCGCAGGCGACGGGCTCGCGCCTGATCCGGCTGCAGTGCTACGAGGGTCTCGACGTCGCGCACGCCGTCTACGAGTGGAACTACCCGCGCCAGCTCCTGCACATCCGCGCCGCGCAGGAGGGAACGGTGTCCGAGGACGAGCTCTTCGGCCCCGAGTTCCTGATCCGGCGGCCGCTGCTCGAGGCGATCGACGGCGACGAGCCCGTCGTGCTGCTGATCGACGAGATCGACCGGGCCGACGAGGAGTTCGAGGCGTTCCTGCTCGAGGTGCTCTCCGACTTCCAGATCACGATCCCCGAGCTCGGCACGATCCGCGCCCGCCGCCGGCCCGCGGTGATCCTCACGTCGAACCGCACGCGCGAGCTGCACGACGCGCTCAAGCGCCGTGCCCTCTTCCACTGGATCGGCCACCCGTCGATCGAGCGCGAGATCGAGATCGTGAAGATCCGCATCCCGGGCGTCTCGGAGCGTCTCGCCGCGCAGGCCGCGGCGTTCGTCCGCGAGCTGCGCGGCCTCGATCTCGCCAAGCCGCCCGGCGTGGCCGAGACGATCGACTGGGCGATGGCGCTCAACGCGCTCGGCCGCCAGGAGATCGACGCGGAGGTCGTCGAGCAGACGCTCGGCTCGGTGCTGAAGTACCGTGAGGACATCGAGGCGGTGCGCGACGAGACGCTCGCGCGGCTCGTCGACAGCGCCCGCACGACCGCGGGAGCATAGGAGCGATCATGGCCGACGCCGTCGTCCGCCACGTCGTCACCTTCGGTCGCGTCCTGCGCGAGGTCGGCCTCGAGGTGGGGCCCGGCCGCGTCGCCGACGCGCTCCGCGCTCTCGATGCCGTCGATCTCGAGCGCCAGGAGGACGTCTACTTCTCCCTGCGGCAGACGCTCGTCTGCCGGCAGGACGAGCTCGACCTGTTCGACCGCGCTTTCAACGCGTGGTTCCTGCGCGCGCCGGTGCTGCCGCCCCTGCGCACCGCGCCGAGCCCGGTCGCGCAGCAGCGCGTCGGCGAGTCGCTTGCCGACAGAGCCCGCGACGACGGCGAGCGGGACGACGAGCTCGGCGACCCGCTCGAGCTCGGCGCTTCCGGCCACGAGCTGCTGCGCGAGAAGGACTTCGCGGAGATGACCCCCGCCGAGTACCGCCGGGTCAAGCGGCTCATCGCCGCGATCGCCGAGAACCGGCCGCTGCGCTCCTCGCGCCGCCGCTCGTCCGATCCGCGCGGCGACCGGCTGGACATGCGCAGGCTGATCCGCCGTTCCCTGCGTACCGGCGGCGACCCGGTCGAGCGGCCGTTCCGCGCGCGCAAGCGGGTGGCGCGGAAGCTCGTCGTCCTCTGCGACGTCTCGGGCTCGATGGACGCCTATGCCCGCGCGCTCGTCCTCTTCCTCCACGCCGCCGTCGGCTCCGGCCCGGGAGTGGAGGCGTTCGCGTTCGGCACGCGGCTGTCGCGGCTGACGGCGGAGCTCGGCACGCGCGATCCGGAGTCCGCCCTCGAGAAGTGCACCGAGGCGGTCACCGACTGGGGCAGCGGCACGCGCATCGGCGCGTCGCTGAAGGAGTTCAACGACGTCTACGGCAAGCGGGCGCTGTCGCGCGGCGCCGTCGTCGTCATCGTGTCGGATGGGTGGGAGCGGCAGGATCCGGCACTCGTCGGCCGGGAAATGGCACGGCTGGCGCGCGCCGCCTACGCGGTCGTGTGGGTCAACCCGCTGAAGGGCAATCCCGAGTACCAGCCGCTTGCCGGAGGGATGCGCGCCGCGCTGCCCTTCGTCGACCGCTTCCTGCCGGGCCACAATCTGAGAAGTCTGGAAGAGCTGGCGGCCGTGCTCGCCGGCATCGAGAGGAGGCATGCAGCGTGAAGGAGATCCTGGACGAGGTCGGCCGCTGGCGCGAGGCGGGCGAGCGTGTGGTCGTCGCGACGGTCGTCGCCACCCGGCGCTCGGCGCCGCGCCCCGTCGGCACGAGCCTGGCCGTGTCCGAGTCGGGCAAGATGTGCGGCTCGGTGTCGGGCGGCTGCGTCGAGAGCGACGTGTTCGAGAACGCCATCGAGGTGATGCGGTCGGGAGAGCCACGGCTGCTCCACTACGGCATCAGCGACGACATGGCGTGGAGCGTGGGCCTGCCGTGCGGCGGCGAGATCGACGTGTTCGTGGAACCCGTCGAATGAGCCTTCTCGCGCGTCTGTCGAAGCTGCGCGCCTCGGGCGAGCGCGGCGTGCTGTTCACCGTGGTGGAGGGCGAGGGCTGCGGGTCGAAGCTGCTCGTGCTCGAGTCCGGAGAGACGTTCGGGGGCGGCGTGCCCGAGGAGGCGAGCGGCCGCTTCGGCGAGATCGTGCGCCGCGGGCGCAACACCTTGCTCACGCTCGACGACGGCGCCACGAAGGTGTTCGCCGAGTGGTACGGCCCGCCGCCGCGGTTGTTCGTGTACGGGGCCGTCGACACGGCGGAGGCGTTGTGCAAGGGGGCGAAGCTGCTCGGCTGGACGGCGATCGTCGCCGATGCCAGGGCCACGTTCCTGACGCCCGAGCGCATCCCGTCCGCCGACCGCCTGATCGCGAAGTGGCCCCAGGACGCTCTCGCGGAGATCGCTCCCGACCACCAGACGGCCGTGGTCGTGCTCACCCACGACGACAAGTTCGACGAGCCGGCCCTGATCAGCGCGCTCGACACGGAGGCGTTCTACATCGGTGCGCTCGGCTCCCGCCGCAACCAGGAGCGGCGCCGGCAGCGCCTGCTCGAGGCCGGCGTGGCCGAGGAGAAGCTCGACCGCATCGCCGGCCCCTGCGGTCTCGACATCGGCGCCGACACACAGGCCGAGACGGCGCTCTCGATCCTGGCCGAGATCCTCGCCACCCGCGCCGGCCGCAAGGGCGGAACGCTGCGCGAGGCCGGGCAGCGCATCCACGCCGAGGTGGAGTGATCGTGCCGCCTCGAGCCGGTGGCCGTGCGCCGGTGCGCTACGCGGTGACGGCGCCGTCGACGACGATCTCGGCGCCCGTCACGTAGCGCGCGGCGTCGGAGGCGAGGAAGACCACCACCTCGGCGACCTCCTCCGGCGCGGCCAGCCGCCGCCCGAGCGGCACGCGCTGCGCGATCTCCTCGTGCCCGGCGTCGATCATCCCGGTGTCGACGTAGCCGGGGAAGACCGTGTTGACGCGGATCCCGTCCCGCGCGAGCTCAGCGGCCGCCTGCCGGCTCATCCCGCGCACGGCCCACTTGCTCGCCGCATACGCGGACGGCACCTGCGCGCCGCGCAGGCCTGCGAGCGATGAGATGTTGACGATCGAGCCTGATCCGGCCGCACGCATCGACGGGACGACCGCGCGCATGCCAAGGAAGGCCCCCACCTGGTTGATGTCGATCACGCGGCGGTAGTCGGCGAGCGAGGTCTCCTCGATCGTCTTCGCGAGCCAGACGCCGGCGTTGTTGACGAGCACGTCGAGACGGCCGTACCGGTCGAGCGCCCACGCGACGGTCTCGGACCAGTCGGTCTCGCCCGTAACGTCGAGGTGCCGGTAGTCGGCCATGTCGCCGATCGCCGCCGCGGTCGCCTCGCCCTCGGCGTCGGAGACGTCGGCGAGGATGACGTGAGCGCCCTCGGCAGCGAGCAGCCGCGCCTCTGCGGCGCCCTGGCCGCGCGGCGATGCGGCCCCGGTGACGATCGCCACGCGCCCGTCTAGGCGTCCCATTCGACCTCCGGCGCGAGCGGCCCGCGGAACGAGACGTCGGAGACGACCGAGCGGTCGGCGGCGGCGGCGTAGAACACCGGCGCCTCCGCCCGTGCCTGGGCGAAGAACGCGTACGGATCGCCCAGCAGGGGCTCGAGGAAGGGATCGTACGCCGCCGCCACAGCCTCCGCGACCGCGCCACCGCCGCCGTCCGTTCGCGCTGTCCTCACCGTCTTGACTGCCTGCATGTCCTCTGCCAGTCTAACTGGTTAGTGGTCTGATATGTTCATCAGTTAGCGGGAGGGATGTCAAACTCCGCCCGCAAGACGGCAACCCGAAACAAGGACTGACTCGTGACAGCATCAGCAGCGACGACCTCCCAGCGACAGGCATGGGCGGCGCTTCGCCTGCCCGCTCCCTGCCACGGCTTCGTGCGTGCCAGCGGCGACCTCTTCGAGAGCACCGACCCGGCGACGGGAGAGGTCGTCGCGGAGCTCGCAGTGTCCACCCCGGATGACGTCGACCGGGCGGTCGCGGCCGCGAGGCAGGCGCTCGAGTCTTCCGACTGGGGCGCGAACGGCGAGGCTCGAGCGCGGGTGCTGTACGGCTTCGCCCAGGCGCTGCGCGCCGACCAGGACCGGCTCGCGGAGCTGCTCACCCGCGAGCAGGGAAAGACGATCCACGAAGCCCGGATCGAGATCGCGAGCTCGGCCAAGATGACCGAGTACTACGCGGGGCTGGCCCGGATGGTGTACGGCCGCTCCGCCGTGCTCGGCCAAGAGGTGACGGGCGTCGTCCTGCGTGAGCCGGTCGGCGTCGTGGCCGTGATCACGCCCTGGAACTGGCCGCTCGTCCTGCTCGTCCGCTCGCTTGCGCCCGCGCTCGCGGCGGGCAACGCGACGGTCGTCAAGCCGGCGAGCCTTACGTCGGCGATCACCGTCGAGGCGCTCGCCCTCCTCGCCTCGCAGCCGGGCCTGCCCGCGGGGATCCTCATGTGCGTGCTCGGCTCGGGCGGGATCGTGGGCGACGCGCTCGTCGGCCACGACGGCACCGACATGATCGCGTTCACGGGCGAGACCGAGACGGGGATCCGCGTCATGAAGCGCGCGGCCGAGGGGCTGCGCAAGGTCGCCCTCGAGTTGGGCGGCAAGGCGCCCAACGTCGTCTTCGCCGACGCGAAGCTCGATAAGGCGCTTGCAGGGGCGGAGAGCGCGATCTTCACGACCTGCGGTCAGATCTGCACCGCCGGCAGCCGGCTCCTCGTCGAGGACGCGCTCTACGACGAGTTCCTGGAGCGCCTCGGAGCGGTCACGAACGGCCTTCGCGTCGGGGACGGGCTCGACCCGGCGTCGCAGCTCGGCCCCGTCGCGTCCGCGTCCCAACGCAACAAGGTGCTCGACTACGTGGAGCGAGGGAAGGCCGAAGGCCGGCTCGTCGCCGGAGGCGCCGCGCTCGCGGGCGAGCCGTACGATGCAGGCTGCTTCGTCTCGCCTGCGATCTTCGCCGACCTGCCCGCCGACTCGAGCCTGATCCGGGACGAGATCTTCGGGCCAGTGTTGACGGTGCAGCGCTTCGGCGACGAGGCCGAGGCAGTCGCGCTCGCGAACGACACCGAGTATGGCCTCGCAGCCGGGCTCTGGACGCAGGACGTCGACCGTGCCTGGCGAGTCGGCCGCGCGATCCGAGCCGGGACGATCTGGATCAACACGTACCACCACTTCTACGACGAGATGGAGGTGGGAGGTTTCAAGCGCTCGGGCGTCGGCCGCCAGCAGGGGCTCGAGGGGCTGTACGAGTTCACCGAGACGAAGCACCTGAACTTCGACGGCAAGAGTACCCTCTGGTGAGCGGCCGGGAGTTGGCAGGGCAGGTTGCGATCGTGACGGGCGCCGCTCGCGCGATCGGGCGCACGACCGCGGAGACGCTCGCCGCGCGCGGCGCGACGGTGGTGTCGATCGACCTGCTCCCTGCAGACGACACCGTTGCGGCGATCGAGGCGGGCGGCGGCACGGCGCTCGCCCTGGCGGCAGACGTGACCGACGAGGCGGCCGTCGAGGATGCGGTGGCACGCGTCACCGGGACGTACGGCCGCGTCGACGTCCTCGTCAACAACGCCGGCCTGTTTGCCGGCATCGAGCGGCGGCCGTTCTGGGAGATTCCGCTCGACGAGTGGGAGCACGTCCTGACGGTCAACGTCCGCTCCGTATTCCTCTGCTCGAGGGCGGTCGCCGCACCGATGCGCGAGGCAGGGGTCGGGCGCATCGTCAACATCGCCTCCAACGTGATCACGTTCGGCATGGCGAACCTGATGCACTACGTCGCCTCCAAGTCGGCCGTCGTCGGGATCACGCGCAGCATGGCGCGCGAGCTGGGGCCGTCGGGCATCGCCGTCAACGCGGTCGCGCCGGGGCTCGTGACGACGGAGATCACCGCGCAGACCGTGCCCGAGGAGTATCGACGGCTCGTCGCCGAGGGTCAGTGCCTGCAGCAGGCGATCCTCCCCTCGGACATCGCGGAGGCGGTTGCGTACCTCGCCGGCCCCGCGGCCCGCATGATCACCGGCCAGACCGTGCTCGTCAACGGTGGCGCCACGATGGGGCCCGCATGAAGTACGCGGTCTCGATCAAGTTCATGTGGGCCGACCTTCCACTCGCCGAGCGTGCGCGGCGCGCCGCTGCGCACGGCTTCGATCGCGTCGATCTCTGGGACTGGCGCGGGGAGGACATCGAAGGGCTTGCGGCCGCCTGCCGCGAGACCGGCCTCGAGATCGCCTGCGTCTTCGGGCACTCGCGCGGGGCGCTGTGCGACCCCACACAGCACGACGCCGTGCTCGAATCGCTCGCGGAGACGGTTGCCGCCGCGGAGCGGCTCGGCTTCCTGCAGCTGTCCATGTTCTCCGATGCCCGCGGTCCGGACGGCACGTTCCTCCCGGGGCCTCCGCTCACGGACGCCCGGAAGCGGCGCGCCTGCGTCGACTGCCTGCGCGAGTGCGTGAAGCTCGTCGAGGGCACGCCGATGACGCTGACGCTCGAGGCGATCAACACGGTCTTCGTGCCGACGTACTTTCTCGCCGATTTCGGGGCGTCGCTCGAGATCTGCCGCGAGGTCGACCATCCGCAGCTGCGGGTGTTCTTCGACGCCTACCACCAGCAGCTCGTGGGCGGGCGGCTGCTCGACAACCTTGTCGACGGCCTGCCGTGGATCGCCTCGGTGCACATCGCCGATGTCCCCGGTCGCGGCGCTCCCGGAACCGGCGAGATCAACTTCCACTCGATCCGCCGGGTGCTCGAGGAGTACGGCTACGACCGGCAGGTGACGTTCGAGGTCGTCCCGACGGGCGATCCCGAAGAGGAGATCGCCGCATGCAAGGCGGTGTTCCCGTTCTGATGCGCGGGCTCGACGGACGAAGGGTGCTCGTCACCGGCGCCGCGGGCGGCATCGGCGCCGCGGTGGCGGAGCGGCTCGTCGCCGAGAGTGCGCTGGTCGCGGCCGCCGACCTGCGCGCGCCGGACACCTCGAGCGGCGCGGTCGCGTACCTGGGCGCCGACGTGACGGACGCCGCCGACGCGGAGCGCCTCGTCGTAGAGGCCCGCGAGGCGCTCGGCGGCCTCGACGCGCTCGTGCTCGCCGCCGGGATCCACTACATCGGGCCGACACACGAGACGTCGATCGAGGACTTCGACCGCGTCGTCGACGTCAGCCTGCGCGGCACCTGGCTCTGCTGCCGCGCCGCGCTGCCCGGTCTGCTGGCACAGGGCCACGGCTTCATCGTCACGTTCGGGTCGACCGCGGCTCTCGTCGGCGCCCCTCGCCTCGCCGCGTACTCCGCGGCCAAGGGCGCGGTGCTCAACTTCACGAAGTCGATCGGCGCCGAGTACGCACGGCAGGGGCTACGCGCGAACTGCCTCTGTCCGGGCGCCACCGAGACGCCGCTGCTCAAGACGCTGATGGCGGAGCGACCCGACGCGCAGCACTTCCGCGACGCACACCCGATCGGGCGCTTCGCGACGCCGGAGGAGATCGCGGGCGTGGCCGCCTACCTCGTGAGCGATGAGGCCTCGTTCTTCGTCGGCTCTGCGGTCGTCTGCGACGGAGGGTTCACCGCGGTATGAGTGCGCCGCCGCGATGGGAGGTCGGTACGTGAGCATGATCGATCTGCCGATCGAGCGCCTGCTCGGGCTGTATCGCGACATGCTGCTCATCCGGCGCTTCGAGGAACGGGCCGCCGATCTCCGCATGGCCGGCCTGATCCCCGGCTTCCTCCATCCGTACATCGGTCAGGAGGCGGTCGCGGTGGGCGTCTGCGCCGCGCTCGGCCCCGACGCGGCGATCACGAGCACGCACCGCGGTCATGGCCACATGCTCGCGCGTGGCGCGTCGCCGGCGCGGATGTACGCCGAGCTCTACGCGCGGCGTGACGGCTACAACCGGGCGAAGGGCGGCTCGCTGCACATGATCGACACGGAGCTCGGGTTCCTCGGCGCGAACGGAATCGTCGGCGGCGGCATCCCGCTCGCCACCGGTGCCGGACTGCAGCTGAAGCGGACAGGCGTTCCGGCCGTCGCGGTCTCGTTCTTCGGCGACGGCGCCACCAACGAGGGCGCCTTCCACGAGTCGCTCAACCTCGCCTCGCTCTGGAAGCTGCCAGTGCTCTTCGTCTGCGAGAACAACCTCTACGGCGAGTTCACCCGGCAGGATCGCCACCAGACGGTGAAGGATGTCGCCGTGCGCGCCGCCTCCTACGAGATGCCGGGCGTGATCGCCGACGGCAACGACGTGCTCGACGTCCATAGCGTCGCCCGCGAGGCGGCGGACCGCGCGATCGCGGGGGAGGGCCCGACGTTGATCGAGGCGAAGACCTACCGCCACCGCGGCCACTACGAGGGCGACATGGGCGCGTACCGGCCTCCGGAGGAGGTGGCAGAGTGGATGGCACGCGATCCGATCCTCACGTTCGGCGCCCGGCTCGTCTCCGAACACGGGGTCGGGCAGGAAGCGCTCGACGCGGTTGCGGGGGAGGTCGAGCAGACGCTCGACGAGGCGGCGGCGTATGCCGAGGCGAGCCCGCACCCTGCACCCGAGGAGGCGCTTGAGGACGTGTACGCAGACAGCTACGAGGGGATGGCGCTGCGATGAGGACGATCACGTACGCCTCGGCGATCGCCGAGGCGCTCGCCGAGGAGATGGAGCGCGACGAGCAGGTATTCCTGATCGGGGAGGACATTGGCGAGTCCGGCGGCGTCTTCGGCGTGACGAAGGGGCTCTACAGGCGCTTCGGCGCCGAGCGGGTGCTGGACACCCCGATCTCCGAGGAGGCGATCGCGGGGGCCGCGGTCGGCGCGGCTCTGCTCGGCGGCAGGCCGGTGGTCGAGATCATGTTCTCGGACTTCGCGACGCTGGCGATGGACATGATCGTCAACCAGGCGGCGAAGACCCACTACATGAGCGGCGGGCGGCTGACGGCGCCGGTGACGCTGCGGCTCGTGACGGGCACGGCCGGAGCGACGGCGGCCCAGCACTCGCAGAGCCTGGAGGCGTGGTTCACCCACGTGCCCGGGCTCAAGTGCGTGGCTCCTTCTACGCCGGAGGACGCGAAAGCTCTCATGAAAGCCGCGATCCGCGACCCCGATCCGGTCTGCGTCTTCGAGCACAAGCAGCTCTACTTCAGCAAGGGCGAGGTGCCGGACGACCTCGAGGCGCTACGGCTCGGGCAGGCACGCATCGCGCGGGAGGGGAGCGACGTCACCGTCGTCGCCTACCTGAAGACCCTGCACGAGGCGCTCGCCGCGGCCGAGGCGCTTGCCGAGGAGGGGATCTCCGTGGAGGTGCTCGACCCGCGCAGCCTCGTGCCCTTCGATCGCGAGGCCCTGCGGGCTTCGCTCGAGAAGACGGGCCGCCTGCTGATCGCCCACGAGGCGCCGCAGCGCGGAGGGTTCGGCGCGGAGATCGCGGCGATCGCCGCCGGTGAGTGCTTCGAGCTCCTGCGGGCGCCGGTCGTGCGCGCCTGCGGTACGAACACCCCGGTGCCGTACGCGCCCGAGCTCGAGGGCTTCGTCATCCCGGACGCCGCGCGCATCGCCGACGGCGTCCGCTCGCTCGTCGCGGCGGGGGTGTCGCACTGATGGCCGCCACGGTGAAGCTGCCGAAGTTCGGCCTCACGATGGAGGAGGCGACCATCAACGAGTGGGTCGTGGGCGTCGGCGAGGCGATCGAGCAGGGCCAGACGCTCGCGACGATCGAGAGCGAGAAGGTCGAGATGGAGCTGCCGTCGCCCGCGTCGGGGATCGTGGCGGAGCACCTCGTCGCGGTCGGCGAGACGGTGCCGCTCGGCACGCCGGTGGCCGTGATCGTCGCCGACGCAGCCGAGCTCGAGAGCTACGAGCCGAGAGGAGGCTGAGGTGCCGGTCGTCACCGTCCAGCTCTGGGAGGGACGTACCCTGGAGCAGAAGCGGGCGCTCGTGAAGGCGATCACCGAAGCGATGGTCGAGCACGCCGATGCGAAGCCGGACTGCCTGCACGTCATCCTGCAGGAGATCCCGCGTGAGAACTGGGCGCGCGCAGGGGTGCTCGGCGTCGACCGGAAGGACGCATGACGCTCGCCGCCCTCGACCCGCAGCGCACGGCGCTGCTCGTGATCGACATGCAGAACGCGTTCTGCCACCCCGAGGGCACGCTCGGCATCTCCGGCGTGAACGTCGCGCCCGCGACCGCGGCGATTCCGATCGTCTCCCGTCTCGTCTCCTCGTGCAAGGCGGCCGGCGTCCCGGTGCTGTGGTCGCAGCAGGTGCACTTCGCGACCGACGCCGGACGCGCCCGCAAGCGGCTTCCGTCGCACACGCACAAGCGCGCCCGGGTGTCGGCGCTCGCGGGCACCTGGGACGCGCAGCTCGTCGACGAGCTCGCGCCGCTCGCCGACGACCCGAGCCTCGTCTTCACGAAACACCGCTTCGGCTGTTTCTACGAGACCCGCCTCGAGGCGATGCTGCGCATGCTCGGCACCGAGGCGTTGCTCGTCTGCGGCGTGACCGCGAACGCCTGCGTCGAGACGACGCTGCGCGAGGCGTACCTGCGCGACTACGACGTGGTCGCGGTGACCGACTGCATCGCCGCCGTGCGCCCCGAGTGGGAGCCGCTCGCGCATGCGGTGTGGGGGCAGTACTTCGGCGTGCTCGCGCGCTCCGACGAGGTCGTCGACTGGCTCGCCGGCGCTTCGGCTCCCCGCGCGCTCGGGCTGGGTCACCTGCTTCTGCAGGTGACGGATCTCGACGCCGCCGAGGCCTTCTACGTCGGGCTTCTCGGGCTCACCGTTCGCAAGCGCGAGGCCTTCCGCGACGGGCGCCCGCTGATCGCCACCAACGAGGGGCTCGGGCTCACGAACGGCCGGCCGGAGGGCGCGGGCCCGCTCGAGCATCTCGCCTTTCGCGGCTCCGGCATCGCCGCGCTGGCGGAGCGGGCTGCGGCCAGGGGCGTCGAGATCGTGCGCGGCCCCGAGCCGAGCGCCTACGGCCTGTCCCTCTACCTCACCGACCCCGACGGGAACGTGGTCGAGGTGTTTGCAGACGAGACGGCATGACGGAGCAGCTGACCGGGATCGCCGACGAGATCGTCCGCAAGATGGGCCTGGCGATGGACGAGCGTGGCCTCGACGCGCTCGTGGCGACGTCGCCCGAGAACGTGGCTTGGGCGTCGGGGGCGGCACCCCCGTCGCAGAGGACGGTGCGCTCGCGCCTCGCGGCGGCGATCGTGCCGCGGGCCGGCGACAGCGAGCTCGTCGCGATCGCGCTCGAGGGGCCGGTCGTGCGCACCCAGTCCCGGCTCGACGGGCTGCGGCTGTACGAGGAGTTCGTCGAGGACCCGGTGCTCGTGTTCGCCGACTCGCTGCGACAGCGCGGCGTCGAGCGCGCGGCGATCGGCGTCGAGGAGACCCATCTCTCACACGCCGACTACGGCAAGCTCGCGGCCGCCCTGCCGGGCGCACGGCTCGTCCGGGCAGACGAGCTGTTCGAGGAGCTGCGCATGGTGAAGACGCCGGCCGAGATCGAGGCGATCAGGGACATCGGCGGCGCTGCCGATCGCATCGCAAGGGAGGTGTGCGGGCGCTTCGGGTCCGGCTCGAGCGAGCGCGAGATCGCGAACTTCGTCGCCGAGCGCTATGCCGAGGCAGGCGGCGACGGGCTGACGATGCTCGTCGTCGGCTCCGGGCCGCGGTCGGCGGCGGTGAACGCGCCGCCGACGAGTCGCGTGCTCGAGCGCGGCGACGTGATCCGGCTCGACATCATCGGCACGAAAGGCCGCTACTACTCCGACGTCGCGCGCACCGCCGTCGTCGGCGAGCCGACAAGCGAGCAGCAGCACGTGTACGACCTGCTCATGGGCGTCCACCGGCGCTGCCTCGACGCACTGCGCCCGGGAGCGCTGACCTCCGACGTGTACCGCATCTACCGCGAGGCAATGGACGAGGCGGGGCTTCCGCCCTACCACTTCGTCGGGCACGGGCTCGGGGTCACCCTGCACGAGGACCCGTTCGTGAACGAGCTCACGGAGATCCCGCTGCAGGAGGGGATGGTGCTCTGCATCGAGCCGCTGACGCTGCTCGAGGGGCGGTTCGGTGTGCAGATCGAGGACGAGGTGCTGATCACCGCGGACGGCTACGAGCCGTTCTCCGAGGCGGGCGAGCTGCTGCGGATGGCGGGGTAGAGCGGTGCATGTGACGGGATGTGAGGTCTTCCTCGTGGCGCTACCGTCGCGCCGCGAGCACACGTGGGCGAGCAAGATGGAGACGCCGATCGGGCATCACGCGATCGTCCGCCTCGATACCGACGAGGGTCTGTCGGGCTGGGGCGAGTCCCCGGCGATCGCCACGTGGGGCGGCGCGCACGGGCGCTTCTACGGCGAGACGCCCGAGACTGTGAAGCACATGGTCGAGGCGTACCTCGTGCCCGCGATACGGGGCGTCGATCCGGCCGAGATCGCCATCGTCCACGCACGCATGGACAAGGTGGTGAAGGGCAACCCCTATGCGAAGGCGGCGGTCGACATCGCCTGTTACGACATCGCCGGCAAGGCGCAGGGCGTGCCCGTCTCGACGCTGCTCGGCGGCCGGCTGCGCGACGGGATCGAGGTCGCCCACTCCCTCGGGATCATGGAGATCGATCGTTGCATCGCGGAGGCCGAGCAGGCGATTGCCGAGGGCGCACGCACGATCAAGTGCAAGACCGGCCTCGACCCCGAGCGCGACGTCGAGCTCGTGCGTCGCCTACGGGAGACGGCCGGCGACGCCGTCCGGATCCGGGTGGACGGTAACGAGGGCTACCGGACAGTGGCCGAGGCGGTCGAGACGACGAAGCGGCAGGAGGAGTACGGCATCTTCCTATGCGAGCAGCCCCTCGCGGGCGTCGAGGCGCTCGCGCGTGTCGCCGAGCGGATCGACGTGCCAGTGATGGCGGACGAGTCGGCCTGGACGGCGCACGACATCCTCGAGCTGCACGAGCTCGGGGCCGCGGAGTGCTTCTCCTGCTACGTGACGAAGCCGGGGGGGCTCCACCGCGCGCGCCAGCAGGCGGAGTTCGCGGCCGTGCTAGGCATGTACCACGACATCGGCGGCTCGATCGAGATGGGGATCGGCAACGCCGCCAATCTCCACCTCGGAGCGGCGATGCCGCTCGCGATCCTGCCGAGCGTGTGCCCCGTGACGAAGCCCGCTGGGGCGCCGGGCCCCGAGATCGCGGGCGTCTACTACCTCGACGACGTCGTCGCTGCGCCGTTCCGGTTCGAGGACGGCAAGGTGATGGTCCCCGACGGCCCCGGCCTCGGCGTCGAGGTCGACGTCGAGAAGCTCGCCCGCTACGCGGTGTGACGGTCGTCTGCGTCATCGGCGCGGGGGCCGGCGGCGCGGCCGCGGTCGTCGAGCTGACGCTCGCCGGCCACGAGCTGCGCTGGTGGAACGGCCGCCACGCCACGATTGCGCCGTTCCGCGAGGCGGGCGGGGTGCGCTACGAGGGCGTGCTGGGCGAGGGCTTCGCGGGGCCGGCGGTGTTTGCCGACTCGCTCGCCGGGGCACTCGCCGGCGCGGACGTCGCCATGGTCTGCCTGCCCGCGCTCGCCCACGAGGCGGTCGCCGGCGCGCTCGTCGACGCCGCCGTCTCGTGCCCCATCCTGCTCAACCCTGGCCACACGGGCGGGGCACTGCACGTCGCGGCGGTCTTCCGGGAGCGCGGCGCCGTGCCGCCGCCGCTCGTCGAGTTCTCCACGCTCACGTACGTCGCCCGCAAGCCCGACCCGGGCTCGGTGCGCATCACGGGCGCCGCGGGCTGCGTCCGTGCGGCCTGCCTGCCCGGCGGCGAGGATGCTCTCGCCCTGGCGCACACGCTCTATCCCACCGCGACGCCGGTCCGCGATGTGATCGCCTCCAGCCTCGCGAACGTCAACCTCGTCCTGCACACCCCGGGCGCGATCCTCTCGGCTGCCTGGGTGGAGGCGACGGGCGGCGAGTTCCGCTTCTACGTGGACGCCATGACGCCGGGGGTCGCGAGGTCGATCGCTACCCTCGACCGGGAGCGCCTCGCCGTGGCGGCCGCTTTCGGGCACGAGCTGCCGCCGCTCGTCGAGGAGATGCTGGCGATCGGGACCGTCGACGACGCCGACGCGGTCGCGCGCGGCGACGTGCGTACCGCGATCGCCGGAGGCGAGGCTAACCGCCTCATCCGAGCCCCGGACTCGCTCGACCACCGCTACTACTGCGAGGACTTCGGCTACGGGCTCGTGCCGATGCTCGAGCTGGCGAGGATCGGCGGCGTGGAGACGCCGTACGTCACGGCGCTCGTCGAGGTCGCGTCGGCGCTGCGTGGTGAGGACCTGCGCTCGACGGGGCTGACGGCGGAGCGGCTCGGCATCTCCGGGCTCGACCGCGACAGCCTGCTGGAGCTCGTGCGGGCGACGGCGTGAGTCTCGCCGGGATCCGGATCGCCGTCGTCGCGGGCGACGAGCGCGAGCAGGAGATCGCGCGGCTCGCCGCCGCCGGCGGCGCGCAGGTCTCGGCATACGGTTTCCCTTGGCCCGACAACGGGATCGAGGGTGTCACGCTCGCGGCGACCGCGGCAGAGGCGATGTGCGGAGCGCACTACGCGCTCTTCCCGATCCCCGGCATCGCCGCCGACGGGTCGCTGTTCGCCCCTGCGGCCCCGGCCCCGATCGTCCCGGCCGCCGGGCTGCTTCGCGAGCTCGCCCCCGGCGCCCACGTCATCCTCGGCACCGCGGACGACGGGCTGCGCCAGGCGGCGGCCGAGGTCGGCCTGACGCTGCACGAGTACGAGCACGACAAGGAGCTGATGCTTCTGCGCGGTCCCGCCATCGTCGAGGGCGTCCTCGCCGCCGCGATCGCACACACGCGGGTGACGCTGCACGGCTCCCGCGTGGCGGTCGTGGGGCACGGCACGATCGGGGCGCTCCTCGCGCGGACGCTCGTGCTGCTCGGCGCCCGCGTCACCGTCGTCGCGCGCGATCCCGTGCAGCGAGCCGCCGCGCTCGCCGCCGGCGCCGACGCGGTGCCGTTCGAGGGGCTCGCCGGGCTCGCGCCGGCGCTCGCCATGCTCTTCTCCACCGTGCCGACACGGGTCGTCGACCGTGCGCTGCTCGAGCTGCTGCCGCGCGGTGCCCTCGTCATCGACCTGGCCGCGCCACCGGGAGGGGTCGACCTCGACGCCGCGCGAGAGCTCGGGCTCGAGGCGGTCTGGGCGCGGGGTCTCGGGCGCCGCGCGCCCGTCACCGTCGGAGCGAGCCAGTGGACGGGTATCCGGAGGATCATCGACTCGATCGAGGAGGATCGACGTGGAAGCTGACCTGGTGATTCGCAACGCCCGTATCGTCACCCACACGGGCGAGACGTTCGGGGGCGTGGCCGTGCGCGGAGAGCAGATCGTCGCCCTCGGCGCGAGCGACGCGCTCCCGGCCGGGACGCGCGAGATCGACGCCGACGGCCGCGTGCTCATGCCGGGCGTGATCGACCCGCACTGCCACCTCGGCGTCAACTACCCCTACGACGAGGACATGCGCACCGAGACGGCGCAGGCGGCGCGCGGCGGCATCACGACGATCCTCCTCTACATCCGTACGAAGGAGCCGTCCTACATCCCGTTCTATAGGGAGCGATCGGCCGTCGGCGAGGAGAACGTGCACGTCGACTTCGGCTTCCACTTCGGCATCCAGCGCGAGGAGCATGTTCACGAGATCGAGCGGATCGTGGCCGAGACGGGGGTGCGCTCGTTCAAGCTCTACTTCGGCTACGAGGCCGAGAACCCGATCGGGATCGTCCCGGCCACCGACGGCTGGGTGTACGCGACGATGCGCACCGCGGCGCAGATCCCGGGTGGCGTCGTCTCCGTCCACTGCGAGAACACCGGCATCGCCACGTGGCTGAAGCAGGAGCTGATCGCCACGGGCCGCCAGGACCTCGGTGCCTTCACCGAGTCCCGGCCCGCGTTCTGCGAGGTGGAGACGATCCAGCGCATGATCTTCCTCGCCGAGCTGACGGGATGCCCACTCTACGTTGTCCACACCACCGTCGGGCAGGGGCCCGTGGTGGCGGAGGCCGCGCGGGCGCGCGGCGTCGACGTCACGATCGAGACCTGCCCTCACTACCTGACGCGCAGCTGCTACGACCCGGACCTCGACATGCGCGCGAAGATCTCGCCGCCGCTGCGCGACCGCGACGAGATCGAAGGGCTCTGGCGCGGCATCTTCGCCGGCACGGTGCGCAGCCTCGGCTCCGACCACGTCCCCTTCTTCCCCAAGGAGGGCAATGACCTCTGGAAGGAGAAGCCCGGGATCGTCTCGTTCCCGTGGGAGCTGCCGCTACTGCTGAACGAGGGGGTGCACAACCGCGGGCTGCCGCTCTCTCGGCTCGTGGAGATGAACAGCTACACGCCGGCGCGCCGCTTCGGGCTCTACCCGCGCAAGGGGTCGCTCACCGTCGGCGCCGACGCCGACCTCGTCCTCGTCGACCTCGATGAGGAGCGGGAGGTCGTCCACGACGGCAAGGGCACGTGCATCTACGAGGGCATGCGGCTGCGCGGCTGGCCCGTGCTGACCGTTGCGCGCGGGCGGGTCGTGTTCGAGGAAGGCAAGGTCGACCCGGACGCGTCGGGTCGCGGTCGCTGCGTGACGCGGCCCGACCGCTCGCCGTACGGCGCATGACGTCGTCGCTGCCGGTCACGACGGCCTGACCTGCGCCGCCTGACTAGCTCCGCGCGGCGTACCGGGAGCGCAGGTACAGGTAGTCGCCGGCACGGCGGATGCTGAGCAGTCTCGACTGCGGCGCCGCTCCCGGCCGGAAGCGGGCTCCCTCGACGAGGCTCGGCCGGTACGGGCCCTCGTCGGAGTCGCCGAGCACCAAGGGTGAGAGCGTGAGGAACTCGTCGCAGGCGAGCCCTGACCGCAGCACGGAGCCGTATACGCGCGGCCCGCCCTCGCAGAGAAGCGTCGCGACGCCGTACCGCTCGGCGAGCGTGCGCGCGAGCCGGCCGAAGTTGACCTCCTGCTCGCCGAGGACGAGCGCCTCGACCTGTGCGGTCGTAGCGGGACGCTCGGCCACGTTGCGCACGCCCACCGTCGTGGTCGCGATGACGACCTCGCTCTTGGCCTCGCCGAAGACGGCCGCATCCCAGCGCAGCTGCCCCGTCAGCGAGACGAACACCTGTAGCGGCACGGGCCGTCGCCGCTCGGCGGCGCGGAGCGCGGCGAACGCAGCCGCCTCCGGGGGAAAGATGAACTCGGCCGTCCACAGGTGGTCGGGCTCCGAGTGCAGCGTCCCGTCGCCCATCAGCACGCAGTCGGCGCGCGCACGCAGCAGACCCATTAGCCAGCGGTCGCGCTCGTCGAAGCCGGAGACGTCGGCCCCGCTCAGGTGCCCCGGGTCGGCGAAGGAGACGCGTCCGTCGCGGGCGGTGCAGAAGTTGACGTAGAGGTAGGGCTGCTCGCCGCCGGGCGGCAGGCGCCAGTCGCCGCCGTACACGGCGGCGAAGCCGGCAGGCAGGCCGGCGCCGTCATCGGTCTCGTCCTCGAGCAAGAGCTCGAACCACCCAGGGCGGACGGCGGGGGTGATGCTCATGGGTGACCTCCCTGGCCGGGCCCCGACTCGATCGCGCCCGCGCGGAGCACCGTCCGCCCGGCGGGCCTGATCGAGAGGGCATCTTGGAACGACGGCGCGTCGAGCAGCACGACGTCGGCCGCGTCACCGGCCCGGAGTCGCGTGCGGCCACCGCACACCCCGGCAAGGAGGACGTCCTCGTCGTCCACGTGGGCCGAGAGCGCGGCGAGCCAGGCGGCCTCGAGCGGGTCGGCGTCGCCGTACGGGTAGAAGACGTCGCGGACGTTGTCGCTCGCGAAGCGTACCTCGACGCCCGCGGCGGCGAGCTCGCGCACAAGCGTGAGCCCGCGCACGCGCGGGGTCGCGTCCCCGCGACCCTGCAGGAAGAGGTTGAGCGCCGGCAGCGCGATCACGGTGATCCGAGCCTCGGCCAGCTTCGCGATCGTGCGGCGTGCGGTCGCGTCGTCGACCGCCGCGAGGGCGCAGGTGTGGCTCGCCGTGACGCGGCCCTCGAGGCCTCGGGCGAGCGTTGCGTCCGCGAGCGCTTCGAGCACGAAGGGCTCAGGCGTGGACGCCTCGTCGACGTGGAGATCGGCGGCGAGCCCGAGCTCGGCGGCGAGGTCGAGCACGCGCTCGACGGACGCGACCGGATCGGCGTGCAAGGCAGGGACGCCGCCGAGCAGGTCGGCGCCGGCGCCGACCGCCGCGCGCAGCCGCGCCTCGCCGTCTGGGGTCGTCGGATCGGCGAACTTCGTTGCGAAGGCGACGATCTCGACGTCGATCCTCCCTGCGACCGCCTCCCGCGCCGCCAGGACGCCGCCGAGTCCGCGCTCGCCGATCAGCTTGTCGATGTCGACGTGCGTGCGCATGCGCAGGGTCCCATGCGCGAGCGCCCGTGCGAACAGACGCGTGGCCCGCTCACGGACGTCGTCCTCGCTCGAGGCCAGCTTGATCTCGCGCACGAGCTCGACTGCGTCGGCGAGCGAGCGGGGTGGCCGCGGGCCGCGCGCGAAGGCGCGGTCGGCGTGCACATGTAGGTCGGCGAGCGCGGGTAGGGCGAGGCGCAGCGGCGCGCCGACCGCCGGCGTGACGGACGCGATCCGCCCGTCCTCGAGCCCGAGGGTGAACGCGCCTTCCGCGCCCGCGAGCGCAACCGGGCCTACCTCGTCCACGTCAGTCGTAGAGCGTCGTCGTGACCGGGGTGGAGGAGCGGTCGAGCCCCGCCCGGCGGACGATCTCCGCGCCCCGCCCGCGCGCCTCGGTGCGCAACTCGGGCTCGTCGAGGGTGAGGATGCGCCCGTCCCGGTAGAGCGGCTGGCCGTCCACCCACGTCTCCGCCACGCTCGCCGCGCTGACCGACCAGACGAGCGCCTGCAGCGGGTCGTCGTAGGGCGTCCACTCGTGGTGGTCGAGGTCGAAGAGGACGAAGTCGGCGCGCTTGCCGGCCTCGAGCGAGCCGATCTCGTCGTCCCAGCCGAGGGCGCGAGCGCCGTCGATCGTCGCCATACGCAGCGCCTCGCGGGCGCCGATCTGGCTCTCGTCCAAGCGCGCGTCCTTGAACAGCCCGGCCGCCAGGTAGAGCTGCCGCATCAGGTTGAGGTTCCCCGCCGCCGCGACGCCGTCCGTGCCGAGCCCGACCGTGACGCCCGCGTCGCGCATCTCAGGGTACCTGCCGATCGCGGTGGCGCCCTTCGCGAGCTTGAGCGAGGTCGACGGGCAGAAGGCGATCTTCGTGTCGTGCCGGGCGAGCAGCGGGATCTCCTCGTCCTTGACGGCGACGCCGTGCGCGATCACGAGGTTCGGCCCGAGCCCGTCGAGCTCGGCGATGCGCGTCACCGGCCAGCGGCCGTGCCGGCGCTCCGACACGCGCGCCTCCTCGATCGAGGAGGCGAGGTGGTACGTCGTGCCGACGCCGAGCTGCTCGGAGAGAGCGCGTGCGCCAACGTGCAGCTCCGGGCTGCAGGGCTCCTTGCCCTCGATGTTCACCCAGCAGCGGATGCGGCCGTCCGCGTAGCCGTTCCAGTCGCGCACCTGCTGCTCGAGGACATCGAGCGCGACGTCCGCGTTCGGGAAGAAGTGGTGCTCGACCATCTCGTCCGTCCAGCCGGCTGGGAGGACATCGGGCGCGACATCGGCGGCGTGCCGGCCGACGACGCCACGGATGCCCACCTCGGCTGCCGCCCGCGCGGTGATGCCGGCGTCATGCTGGGAGCCCATGTCGAGGAAGCACGTCGTGCCGCTGCGCAGCATCTCCGCCACGCCGAGCTGCACGGACACGTGCTCGTCCTCCGGCCCGACGTGCGCGTAGAACGGCTTGGCCCAGTGGAACACCCAGGCCCGCGTTCCGAGGTTGTCGGGGAAGACCGCGCGCGAGAGCGTCTCGGAGAGGTGCACGTGCGCGTCCACGAACCCCGGGACGACGCCGCGCCGGCGTCCATCGACGACCGCGTCGACGCTCTCCGGCGGGTGGGTCGCCTCGACCTCGGCCGACGGACCGAGCGCTACGATCCGCTCCCCGTCGACGACGATTGCCGCGTCCCGGAACTCGCGGTCGAGCGCATCGACCGTGAGTGCGAACTCCAGGTTGCGGATGAGCGTTGTTGCCATTCGAGTGGAAGGGCGGGCCCGCGGCCCCGTCTCGGCTCGGGCCCACCCTCCTCGTTAGTGACGTGCGGAGCGCCTCACGTGCATCTCTTCGACTTCAGCCCGATCTTCGGGTTGATGAACTCGTTCGTGACGATCTGCGCGGCCTTCAGGTTCGGGTCGAACGTGTCGAGCCCCTTGGCTGTGTAGATCGGCTTGAGCAGGTTGATCAGCTGCTGCGTGCGCTTCATGTTGAAGTCGCCGAGCGTGCAGTTGGGCCCGTTCTGGACGAGGCCGAGCTTGCGCTGCTGGTCCGCGTTCCAGGCGTTGCCGGCCTTCGTCAGCACCCAGAACGTCTTCATGTCGTCGACGATCTGGACGAGCTTGTCGTTCACCGCGGCAGGCTTGGCCAGGAAGTCGACCTGCGCCTTCTGGACCAGCGGCACGAGCAGCTTGAAGCAGGCGCGCTTCGACTTCACGACGTCGGGCTTGGCCGCGAGGGCCTGCGGGTACGGGACGTAGCCGGAGTTCTTGATCATCAGGTACTTGACCGGCTTGCCCCACTGCTTGATGTCGTGCAGATACTGGTACGGCTCGCTCGTCGCGAACCCCTGCTGGACGATCGCGCCGTCGCTTGCGACGAAGCGGGTGGGAGAGCCGTCGTAGGACGTGTCGACCTGGTTCTTGTTCACCCAGCCGCGGCTGACCAGGTAGTCGACCCAGACGCCGCCCTCGAACACGAGCACCTTGGCGCCGGAGTTGGCGATGTCCTGGAACCGGCTGATGCTCAACTTCTGCGGGTTCCACATCAGGATCTGGGGGCTGAACTCGAGCGGCGCCACGATCGCCACCGTCGGCAGCTTCTTCGAGAGCTGCACCGCCTCGTCGGTCGTGACGTAGCCGATGGTGATGCTCGAATCCTGGTATAGCTGCGAGATCGGCTGCTGGAAGCCGGTGAACGGCCCGCCCGAGCGGATCTCGAGCTGCACGCCCGTCTTGCCGATCTGGCCCGTGTAGCGACCCCTCTTCGCATCGAGCGTGCCGTTCGTGCCGGCGAGCTGGTACAGCGCGCCGTGCTCGGGCTCCGGGAACCAGTCGGTCTGCACCACGATCTTGCCGCCGCAGGCCTTCTGCAGGGGACTGGTCGCCTTCGCGCTCCCGGACGCGGCCTGAGCGATCCCGAAGCCGACCGCGAGCACGGCGGCGAGCACGAGCCCGGTGCCGAGGCCTATTGCCCCAAGTCTTCCCTTCCTCATCTCGCTCCTTTCCTCCCCCTCCTCGCGCCGTCAGAGAGGTGTAATGGTGGACACTGCTCCTGATTGGGACGCCCGACGGCCGCGAGAGCCAGTCCCGCGCAGGCGCTCCACCGGAAACGCTGACTGGTCTGACATGTTGATACCTGATGGGTTAGAAGTCAAGCGTGCCCTCAGCGGTTGGAAGCCTCAAACCAGCTCTTCGTGAGCCTGTTGCCGATGAATCCGACGACGACGAAAACCGCGATCCCAAGCCCGCAGGCGACGAGCAGCGTGCTCATCAGCAGGTCCGTCTGCAGCCGGGCGCGGTAGAGGTCGAGCAGTCGCCCGAGTCCCGGCGTGCCCTGCCGGAAGAAGAACTCGGCCACGATCGCCCCTATCACCGACAGGCCTGCCGAGATACGCAGCCCGACGAAGATCGACGGTACGGCATGGGGGAGCTGGAGCTTCAGCAACCGCTTCAGCCGCCCGGTGCCATGCAGGGTGAAGAGGTCGTGCAGGTTGCTCTCGACCGTCAGCAGCCCCCAGAGCGTGTTGGTGATGATCGGGAAGATCGAGATCAGCACGCAGACGACGACGCGCGCCTGGAAGTCGTAGCCGAACCAGATCGCGATCAGCGGCACGATCGCGATGATCGGCGTCACCTGCACGATCACCGCGTACGGATAGAGCGAGCGCTCGATCCATTTTGCCTGGCTCATCATGATCGCCAGGAGCGTCCCGATCACGAAGGCGATCCCGAGCCCGGCCATGGAGACCTGCGTCGTGTCCCAGAGGGCGTCGAGCTGGTCGCGCAGGTTTCGTCCGTCGAGCAGCCCGTTCTCGACGATCGTGTGCGGGGGTGGGAGCAGGAACCGTCGCCCGGGCGAGAGGATCACGTACGAGACGAGGTAGAGGAAGCCGACGAAGGCCGCGAAGAAGACGACCGGCGGCACGAGCGCCCACACGATCTCGCGGGCGCGGGAGCGCCGCCGGATCGCAACGGTCGTCCTGGTCGCACCGGCGGTCGGCGACGGCTGCTCGCTGACGCTCGTCATTCGTGTCCCAGCCGCAGTGCATGCGAGACCTCGCCGGCGAGGCTCGCGAAGACGGGATCGAAGCGGAGATCCGGGGAGCGGGGATACGGGAACGGCACGTCGAAGTCGGCGACGATGCGCCCCGGCCGGGCGCTCATCACGAGCACGCGGGTCGAGAGGTAGATCGCCTCGCTGATCGAGTGGGTGATGAAGATGGCGCCGAACTGCTCGGAGATGAAGAGCCGCATCAGCTCCTCGTTGAGGGTGCCGCGCGTGATCTCGTCGAGCGCCCCGAACGGCTCGTCGAGGAGGAAGAGCGGGGGCTTCATGGTGAGCGCTCTCGCCACCGACGTCCGCATTCGCATCCCGCCCGAGAGCGCCTTCGGGTAGTGGTTCTCGAACCCCTCGAGCCCGACCAGGCTGATCGCCGCGTGGGCGAGGCGCCGGCGCTCCTTCCCCGGCGCGCCCTCGAGCTCGGCGAGCAGCTCGACGTTCTTCTGCACCGTCCGCCACGGCAGCAGCGTCGCGTCCTGGAAGACGTAGCCCACGTTCGTGGTGCGGCAGACAACTTCTCCTGAGGTGTGGGGGCCGAGCCCCGAGGCCATGCGCAGGAGCGTCGACTTGCCGCAGCCGGAAGGGCCGACGACGGAGAGGAAGTCGCCGCGGCGGAGTGTGAAGGAGACGTCGCGCACTGCCTCGGTACCGTCCGGGAAGACCTTGCCGGCATCGCGGAACACGATCACCTCGGCATCGATCGCGAGCGCCCCGGCTGCAGCCGGGGCGGGGGAGAATCTGGTGCTCGTCATCGCTCCTCGGGCAGCCGTGACACGCCGCCGCTCGCGGCCCGGAAGAGCACTCTGCGGCCGTCCGGGGCATCCGAGCGCTCCGCCACGGCGAGCCTCAGCAGGTCGGCGTAGAAGTCGTTCGAGCGTTCGAAGTCGGCCGTTCCGACGAGTACGCGGAGCTCGGTCATGCCCGCCCTGCCCCGCCGCTCCAGCCCGAGGCCGGCTGCCGGCTCTTGCGCTCGCGGCCGATCCCGGCCGCCACGATCTCGCGCACGCGGGCGATGTGGCGACTCGTGGCGAGACGGGCCATGGGGGCGTCGTGCGCCTGGATTGCCTCGACGATCAGCGCGTGCTCGGTCATGGACTGGCGCGGCCGGCCCGTGGGAACGAGCGCGAGGTAGCGCGACTCGGCGAGGTAGGAGTGCAGGTCCGAGAGGAGGTCGTAGAGGAGGCGGTTGCCGCTGGCGTCGGCGATCGCGACATGGAAGTCGATGTCCAGCGGCACGATCTCCGTGGCCGGTGCCTCGGCCTCGACTGCCGCCGAGAACGCCTCATGCGCGGCCACGATGCGCGCCACCCTGGCCGTGTCGAAGTTCTCGACCGCGAGCTGTGCTGCGTACTCGTCGAGCGCGCCACGGACGCCGAGCAACTCCAGCACCTCGTTGCGGTGCAGGTCGAGCCAGCGGGCGAGCGGCTCGCCGAGCCCGGAGCGGCGATCGGTCACAAACGCGCCTCGGCCCTGGTAGACGCGCACGAAGCCGAGGGCCTCGAGCGAGCGGATCGCCTCCCGCACGCTCACCCTGCTGACGCCGAACGTCTCGACGAGCTCGCGCTCGGACGGAAGGCGCTCGCCGGGCGCGAACTCCCCGCTCGTTATCGCCGCTTCGATCTGGCGGCGGATCTCTTCGCTGCGCTGTGTCCGCTTGATCGCCCGCAGCGGGCTCGGCCGCGAGGTCGCGTCCGTGGCACGCCTAGAAGGCGGCATGCCCTATCCAGCACGGCCATCCCATTGTGGTTAGTCATCCTATCTGTGTGACCGAACTGTGGCAAGCCCAGCCTCCGCTCCCTTTGCTCCCCGGCGTCATGGCGCCCAGGTCACTCGCCGGGCGCGAAGTCCGGGCCCAGGTCGAGGAGCCGTCGCGGTGGGCGCGCCGGAGCTGGAACGGGAGCAGCGGCCACGCGCGAGCTCACGGAGCGCCGCGCGAGCCGACCACCCGGTCGGCGATGCGGAGCGCACGCGAATCCCGGTGTCGGGCACGAGCCGGCGGAGCGCCACCCTCGCGCGCCTCGGCATGCCAGGCCGACGTGACGACGACGATCTCGCGCGTCCTCGCTTGGAGGACGTCGTCGAGGGCGTCGACCGCGTTCTCAGCCGCCGTGCGCACGTCGGGGTCGACGGCGGGCTCGGCCGCCGCGCCGTTCCACGCCGCAGCCATCGGCTCCGCCTCCGACGTGGCATCGGGCGCTCGTGCCCAACCCGAGAGCACCACGACGTCCTCCCTCGTTGCGATCGCCGCCGCAGCCTCGAGGCGTGCGGCGCAGATCGGGTGGACCGTGCCGGAGCCGTCGCGG
The DNA here is from genome assembly GCF_003351045.1 of Gaiella occulta. Taxonomy (GTDB): domain Bacteria; phylum Actinomycetota; class Thermoleophilia; order Gaiellales; family Gaiellaceae; genus Gaiella; species Gaiella occulta. The sequence goes on along the minus strand of NZ_QQZY01000002.1, from coordinate 580,473 downwards.
CAGGGTATCGCCGTGGTAGTGCCCGTCGTTGATCGAATCTCGATCAACGACGGAAACGGCGGCGCCGCCGTTGTAGCTTCGACCCCACGCTTCCGTCACGAAAGGGGACAGCAGTGCCGGGTATCGACGCGAAGTCGGATGCGATCGACGAGCTCGTCGAGGAAGGCTCCGCAGTCGAGCGGCTCGCGACCGGCCTCACCTTCACGGAGGGGACGATCTGGCATCCCACCGAGCAGGTCCTCTATATTCTCCGACACGCCGGCGGACATCCGCCGCAAGGTGACGCTCGACGGGACGGTGACGGAGGCGCGCCGGCCCTCGTTCAGGTGCAACGACATTGAGAGAGGGGAGGCAGACCTCGACTCCGGGCGGTCGGCGTGCCTCTCGAGGTCGTCGCGCCCGACCTGGAGGAGCCCGGCCCGCACGATGTCGTCGTGCGCATGGCCGCCGTCGCTGTGTGCGGCACCGACCTGCACCAGGTCAGGGGCGAGCGCGTCGCCGTCTCCTCGAAGGCGGCGCTGCCGACGGGCGCCGCGGTGCCGCTGCGGGAGGCGGCGCTGCTCGGCTGCGCGGCGCTCGCCGGCGTCGGCTCGAGCTCGGCTCTCTGATCGGCCCCGCTTACCCGCTGGACGGGATCGACGCCGCCGTGCCGGCGAGCATCGCGGGGTCAGCCGGCCGAGTCCTCGTGGAGCCGTAGCCCACCCGGCGACTCTCGTCAGCCCAGTCCTGCCGACAACGCGTCCACCGCCTGCTCCTGCAGCCAGCTCAGGTAGCCGTACAGCGCAAGCGCCGGCGCCTGCGGGTCGCTCGGGTCGAGCGTGTCGGCGTAGGTCTCCTCGGTCACGTCGATCTGGGTGCCGAGCACGAGGCGCAGGCTCTCGAGGGCGCCGAGCCAGGCTTCGAGCTCCTCGGCCGACAGGTGATCGGCGCCGGCGGTCTGCTCGACGACACGCAGCGCGGCGAGCTTGCCGCCGAGGAGCTCGTCGCGCATCAGCCGCCGGTACTCGTCGTCGGCCTCGCGGTCGTCGGCATAGGCGGGCGGGAAGAGCCGCCGCAGGCACGGGTCGTCGCTGCGCAGCACGTCGCGGAGCTGCGCGGGCAGTGACCGGAGCAGTTCCCGCTCCTCGTCGGGGAGACGCAGGCGGTAGCCGCCCTTCCCGTCCTGCTCGATGCGTCGGTGCGCCATCAGTCCTGTCGCAGCGTCGCCCAGAGGCCGTGCGCGTGCAGGCGCGCCACGTCGAACTCCGCCTTCTCCCGCTCGCCGGACGAGACCACGGCCTTGCCCTCGTTGTGCACCTGCAGCATCAGCTTCGTCGCCTCGGCCTCGGAGTAGCCGAACAGCTTGCGCAGCACGAACGTGACGTAGCTCATGAGGTTGATCGGGTCGTTCCAGACGATGACGACCCACGGCCGGTCGTCGTGCCGCTGCTCGTCGCCCGCCGGCAGGCGGACCTCGACCGGTGCCTCGATCGTCGGGCTCACGCCCTCATTGTGACCCGACGTCGCCGGCGGAGCTCGCCCAGCGCTCGCGGTAGTCCTCCCGCACCGGGCAGAAGATGTCGATCACGGTCGCGCCGTCCGGGCCGCAGTAGGCGGAGTGCTCGACGTGTCCGGGGAGCACGTACCCCTCCATCGGACCGAGCTCGTGTGCGACGCCGTCGACGACGAGCGCCTGCATGCCGCGCAGAACGAGGCCGAGCTGCTCGTGCGGGTGGCTGTGCAGCGGCACCTCGGCGCCCGGCTCGAACTCGATCAGGTTGACCATGGCACCGTCGCCGAACAACGGCCGCCCGTCGACGCCCGCGGCGAGCGTGAACGGCCGGACGTCGTCGAAGCGGATGAACTGCGGCTCCATCGGCACCAGTATCGCACTCCGCGTAAGGGTCGATGACACCACAAGCGACATCTCTATCGATAATCGATTAGAGTACGGGAATCGTGCGACCGGCGAGTAGCTATCGTCCCGTCATGACTGCCCTCGAGACCGACCTCCTCAAGACCCGCGCGTACATCGACGGCAGGTGGGTCGACGCCGACTCCGGCGCCACGTTCCCCGTCGTCGACCCCGCCAGCGGCGAGACGATCGCGGAGGTGCCGCGGATGGGCGCCGCCGAGACCCGCCGCGCGATCGAGGCGGCGCAGCGTGCGCTGCCCGCCTGGAAGCACCGCACGGCCAAGGAGCGCGCGCGCATCCTGCGCCGCCTCGGCGACCTGATGATGGAGCGCTGCGACGATCTCGCAGCCCTGCTCGTGCGCGAGCAGGGCAAGCCGCTCGCCGAGGCGAAGGCCGAGATCGCGTACGCGGCCTCGTTCTACGAGTGGTTCGGCGAGGAGGCCAAGCGCCTGGACGGGGGGGTCATCCCTCGGCCCCTGCCCGACCGCCGCATCGTGATCCTCAAGGAAGCGATCGGCGTCACGGCGGGCATCACGCCGTGGAACTTCCCCTCGGCGATGCCCACCCGCAAGTCCGCACCGGCGCTCGCCGTCGGCTGCACCATGGTGCTGAAGCCGGCGGAGCAGACGCCGCTCTCGGCGCTCGCCGTCGCCGCCCTCGCCGAGGAGGCCGGCGTCCCCGCCGGCGTGTTCTCGATCGTCACCGGCGACGCGGCCGACGCACCCGCGATCGGCGGCGAGATGACCTCGAACCCGATCGTGCGCAAGCTCGGCTTCACCGGCTCCACGGAAGTCGGGAAGCTGCTGATGGCCCAGTGCGCGGGCCAGGTGAAGAAGGTGTCGCTCGAGCTCGGCGGCAACGCGCCCTTCATCGTCTTCGACGACGCCGACCTCGACGAGGCTGTCGCCGGTGCTCTGATGTGCAAGTTCCGCAACTCCGGGCAGACGTGCATCTCGGCCAACCGCTTCCTCGTCCAGGACGGCATCTACGACGACTTCGTCGCGGCGTTCACGGAGGCCGTCTCGAAGCTGCAGGTCGCGGACGGCTTCACGGAGGGCGCCCAGGTCGGGCCGCTCATCGACGCGCCGGCCGTTGCCAAGGTCGAGCGGCATGTGGCGAACGCGCTCGAGTCGGGCGCGGAGCTTTTGCTCGGCGGCAGCCGCATCGAGGGCCAGTTTTTCCAGCCGTCGGTGCTGACCGGCGTGACGATGGACATGGCGATGAGCTGCGAGGAGACGTTCGGCCCGGTCGCCGGCATCAACCGTTTCGCGACCGAGGCCGAGGCGGTGCGGATCGCAAACGACACGCCGTACGGCCTCTCGGCCTACTTCTACACGCGCGACCTCGGGCGCACCTGGCGCGTGTCGGAGGCGCTCGAGTACGGCATCGTCGGCATCAACACCGGCTTCGTCTCGTCCGAGGTGGCGCCGTTCGGCGGCATGAAGGAATCCGGCATCGGCCGCGAGGGCTCGAGCTACGGCGTCGACGACTGGGTCGAGCTCAAGTACCTCGCCATGGGCGGCATCGGGGAGCCCCTGTAGCGATGGCCCGGCAGCACCGAAGTCGTACGCCGACCGTGCTCTCGTCGATCCCGTAGGGGGCAGGGCGATGGTCCGGCTCGACGGCAACGTCGCGATCGTCGGTGCTGCGCTGCACGGCATCGCGCGCGCACGCGGAGGCGCAGAGCCCGTCATGGAGGCGCCGTGACCGACGACGCGTTCAACGCGGTCATCACCTGGGTCGGTGACTCCGATCGCCCGCCTGCCGAGGCGGTCGGCCCGCTCGCCGGCGCGCGCCTGCTCGTGAAGGACCTCATCGATGTGGCCGGAGTGCGCACCACGTACGGCTCGAAGATCTACGCCGAGCATGTTCCGACCTTGACGGCCCCCGCGGTCGCCCGCCTGCTCGACGCGGGCGCGACCCTCGTCGGGAAGGCCAACCTGCACGAGTTCGCATGGGGCGTGACGAGCCAGAATCCCTGGTACGGCACCGTCCGCAACCCGGCCCGGCCGGGGCGTACGACCGGCGGCTCGAGCGGGGGCAACGCCGCGGCTCTCGCCGCGGGCCTGTGCGACCTCGGGCTCGGCACCGACACGGGCTGCTCGGTCAGGCTGCCGGCGGCGTGCTGCCAGGTCGTCGGGCTGAAGCCGCGCTGGGGCGCGATCTCGACCAGGGGCGTGTTCCCCCTCTGCCCGTCGCTCGACACGGTCGGCCCGATGGCGCGCAGCGTGGGCGAGGTCGCGGTCGCATGGTCGGTGCTCAGCGGGAAGCCGGTTCCGGAGCCGCGGCTCGACGGGCTCACCGTCGGCCTGCTGCGGCAGGCGCCCTCGGTCGGCGACGGCAACCGGCCGCCCGCAAGCGACGAGGCGGAAGGCTACGCCGAGCGGCTGCAGCGTCTCGGCGCCCGTGTCGTCGAAGCCGACGTGCCCGAGCCCGCGGCGAACACCTGGCCCCTGTTCTTCCACGAGGCGGCCGAGCAGCACCGGGCGACGTTCCCTTCGCGTGCCGACGACTACGGCGCCAACGTCCGCGCCAAGCTCGAGGCCGCCCAGCACGTCGACCCGGCTGCCGTCGCCGCCGCCTACGAGGCGCTCGCCGCCTGGCGGGCCTGGGTGCCGGCGGTCGACCTGTACGTGAGTCCCTGCATCGCGGTCGAGCTGCCGCCCGAAGACTGCGACGAGCTCGAGATCCGGCTCGCTCTCTCCTCCTACATGCGCTGGGTGAACCTGATCGGTTGGGCGGGGCTTGCGATCGGGAACATGCAGCTCATCGCGCCGCATGACGAGACGGTGCTCGCCGCGGGACTCGCCTGGGAGCGCGGCTGACGATGCCCCGGCGACGCGCCGACCGACTCCCCGCCCACGCCCCTCGAGCGAGCGGCTACCGTCTCGGACGGCAATGGCGGAGAACACGAAGTGCTCCTCCTGTGACGCCGGCGGCGGAGTGAGCGGCTGAGGTGCAGGCGGTACGCGTCCACGACGGCGGGGCCCTCGTCTACGAGACGGTTCCCGATCCGGTCGCAGGCCCGGGCGAGGTGCTCGTCGAGCTCCGCCGCGCAGCCCTCAACCGCCGCGACATCCTCGTGCGTCGCGGCGTGTACCCGTTCCCCCTGCCCGTGGTTCCCGGCTCCGACGGCGCCGGCGTGCGCCGCGACACCGGTGAGGAGGTCGTGATCCTGCCCTCGCTCCACTGGGGCGAGGCCGAAGACGCACCGGGCGCCGACTTCCAGATCCTCGGCGGCCCGCGCGACGGCACCTATGCGGAGCTGATCGCGATCCCCGAGGAGAACGTGTACCCGCGGCCGTCGCGCCTGTCGTGGGACGAGGCCGCCGCGTTCCCGCTCGCCGGGCTGACGGCATGGCGGGCGCTGTTCGCGCGGGGCGGCCTGCGCGCGGGCGAGACCGTGCTCGTGCTCGGCGCCGGCAGCGGCGTCTCGACGTTCGCGCTGCAGCTCGCCGCGCAGGCAGGCGCCCGCGTGCTCGTGACCTCGTCGTCGCAGGAGAAGATCGACCGCGCGGTCGCGCTCGGCGCCGCCGGCGGCGTGCTCTACGGCGACGGCGACTGGGCCGCCGCGGCGAAGGAGCTCGCCGGTGGACGGGGCGTCGACCTCGTCGTCGATTCCGTCGGCTCGACGTGGGACGACTCGCTGCGCGCGCTGCGGCCGGGAGGCCGCGCCGTCGTCTTCGGCGCCACCGGCGGCGCCGAGGTGCAGCTCCAGGTGCGCCCTGTCTACCTGCAGCAGCTCTCGCTGCTCGGGACGACGATGGGCAGCCCGCGCGACTTCGCAGGCCTGCTGCGCATGCTCGGCGAGGCCTCGTGGCGGCCGGAGGTCGACACCGTCTACCCGCTTTCCGAAGCCGGGTCGGCGCTCGATCGGATGGAGTCGGGCTCGCACTTCGGCAAGCTCGTGCTGGCATGCGCCTGAGCACGATCGGGCGCAGCGGCAACGACGTCCGGCTGCCGCTCCCGCCGGCAGTGTGCTGCGGCGGCGGTGATGGTGGCGCGGAGCGAGACGGCCGAGCCGGCACCACCCTGGCCGACGTGCCCGACGCTCGTCGTCTGCGGGCAGCGGTCGTGGATCAGGGTTGCGGTTCCGCCTCGATCTGGCAGATCTGAAGCATCATGACATCATCAAATATGATGCTATGATGCTTTCATGCGCACGACGGTCACGATCGATCCAGAGCTCCAGACAAGGGTGAAGGCGCTCGCGCGCGAGCGCGGCGTCTCGTTTCGCGAGGCGCTCAACGACGTTCTCCGCCGTGGGCTCGGGCACGGCTCGCAGCCCGCCCCACGACCCTACGAAGTGCCCGCCCGTCCGCTCGGGTTGCGCCCCGGCATCGATCTCGACAAGGCCCTCGCGCTCGCAGCAGAGCTCGAAGACGGCGAGATCGTGCGCAAGCTCGAGCTCCGCAAGTGAGGCTCAGCGACGTCAATCTGCTGCTGTACGCAGTCGATTCGTCGTCCCCCCGGCACGCCGCGGCCCGTGAGTGGCTCGAGGGGCAGCTCTCGGGGGTCGAGACGTTCGCGTTCCCCGTCTCCGTGCTGCTCGCGTTCGTTCGGCTCGCGACTCAGTCGCGTATCTTCTCGAGCCCGTTCACTCCCGGCGAGGCGTTCGACGTCGTCCAGGGATGGCTCGCGCAGCCGTGTGCGACGACCATCGCCCCGGGCGAGCGACACCTCCTCCTCGTCCGCGAGCTGCTCGAGCCGCACGGCACGGCCGGCAACCTCGTCTCCGACGCGCACCTCGCCGCTCTCGCGATCGAGCACGGGGCGGAGTTGTGCTCTGCCGACAACGACTTCGCCCGGTTCCCGCGGCTGCGGTGGTCGAATCCGCTCGCTTCGAGGCTCTAGGTCACCGCGGGATCATCTTGCCGGAGCAGCGGGGCGGTCTCGCGGTGGCTTCCGAGCGTGAACGCGTCACGCGATCCCATGCCAACCTCAGGATTCGCCGGCCGATCGCGGTCAGGCGGCGCCTACCGGAGCCGCTGGCGCAGGCCGCTCTCAGGCGCCGGCCGCCGTGAGGCGGTCGTAGGCGGGCAGGGTGAGGAACTCGACGTAGTCGGGCCGGGTGGCGATGCTCTCGAATATGACGCGAGCCTCGTCGTACCCGGGTCCGAGTGAGCCCATCACCTCATCGGTGATGCGGAGGACGTCGTCGGCGCTGATGCGACCGTGCCGGAGCCACTGCCAGATCTGCGAGCGGCTGATCTCGGCGGTGGCGGCGTCCTCCATCAGGTTGTAGATGGCGACGGCGCCGGACCCGCGCAGCCAGGCGGCGAGATACTGGATTCCCACGGAGATGTTGTTCCGTAGCCCCTCCTCGGTGATCGCCCCAGGCGTCGACGCCACGGCGAGCAGGTCGGCGCCGCTGACCGCGACGTCGTCGCGGCGGCGCTCGATCTGGTTGGGGCGCTCGCCGAGCACGGCGTCGAAGGCCTCGTAGGCGACGGGCACGAGGTCGGGGTGGGCGACCCAGGTGCCGTCGAACCCCTGCGCGGCCTCGCGCTCCTTGTCCTCCCGCACCTTCGCGAGCGCGATCTCGTTGGCGGCGGCGTCCCGCCGCGAGGGGATGAACGCGGCCATGCCGCCCATCGCGTGCGCGCCGCGGCGATGGCAGGTCTTCACGAGCAGCTCGCAGTAGGAGCGCATGAACGGCACCGCCATCGTCACCGCCGAGCGGTCGGGCAGCACGAACTCGGGCCGGTGGCCGAGCTTCTTGATCACGCTGAAGATGTAGTCCCAGCGGCCGGCGTTGAGGCCGGCGGAGTGGTCGCGCAGCTCGTAGAGGATCTCGTCCATCTCGAAGGCGGCGAGGATCGTCTCGATCAGCACCGTCGCCTTGATCCAGCCGTGCTCGACGCCGAGCCGCTCCTGCGCCCACGTGAAGACGTCGTTCCACAGCCGCGCCTCGAGGTGGGACTCGAGCTTGGGCAGGTAGAAGTAGCGGCCGTTGCGCTCGTGGTTGCGGAAGAAGTAGAGCCCGAAGTCGAACAGCGACGCGGACATGGGGGCGCCGTCGACCGTGAAGTGCCGCTCCTCGAGGTGCCAGCCGCGCGGCCGCACGAACAGCACCGCCACCTCGTCGTCGAGCCGGTAGGACTTCTCTCCGCTGTCGAGCGAGATCGTGCGCTCGAGAGCGTCCGTGAGGTTGCGCTGCCCCTCGATGCAGTTCTCCCACGTGGGCGAGTTCGCGTCCTCGAAGTCCGCCATGAACACGCGCGCGCCCGAGTTGAGCGCGTTGATCACCATCTTGCGGTCGACCGGGCCGGTGATCTCGACGCGCCGGTCGGCGATCTCGCCCGGGAACGGCGCGACGCGCCAGTCGCCCTCGCGAACGCCGGCCGTCTCGGGCAGGAAGTCGGGCAGCTCCCCGGCGGCCAGTCGCTCGACCCGCTCTGCGCGCCGTTGCAGCAGCGCGGCGCGGCGCGGCCCGAACGTGCGCTGCAGCTCGGTCAGGAACGCGACTGCGCCGGCGTCGAGAACGTTGTCTGTCGTCGTCACGGGGGTGGAGTATCGCCGATGCGCGACGCCGCCATCGCGAGGAGGCGTCTGCGTCCGCGGGGTGGAGGCGCCTTGCTAGTCCCGCTCGTGGTCGCGCTCGCACGCGTCCGGACACGTGCACTCGGCCGTCTCGGCCCGCGTGACGACCTGCGGCCGCGCCGCCGCCTGCGGCCGCGGAAGCACGGCCGGGCGGGGTGCGCTGCGCGGCTCGTGCTCGACGACGGCCATCTCAGCGCTCCGTCTCGAAGACGTGGCCGCACGAGCAGTGCACGAGGCCTTCCAGCGCGTCCGGCGCGGACAGGTTCGAGCCGCTGAAGCCGCACGACGGACAGGCGACGCGCCCGCAGTCGGCGCGGCCGCCGGCGTGGACCGTGCAGCCGGGATCCTCGCAACGCTCGAGCGAGTGGCCGCCCACGAACCCGCAGGTCTTGAAATGGGGGATGGTGATCGAGATCGTGCTCATGCCGCGCTCCTTTCAGCGTCGAACTGCTCTTCCTCGGTCGATCCCTTCAGCGCCAGCGTCGACGAGACGCCGCCGGTGATCGCCTCGAGCACCTGGTCGAAGTAGCCCGCGCCCACCTCCCGCTGGTGGCGGGTCGCCGTGTACCCCTCGTCCTCCAGCGCGAACTCCCGCTCCTGCAGCCGCACGTAGGCGGGCATCGCCTCGTCGCGGTAGCCGCGGGCGAGCTCGAACATCGACAGGTTCACAGCGTGGAAGCCGGCGAGGGTGATGAACTGGAACCGGTAGCCCATCGCCGCGAGATCGCGCTGGAATGCCGCGATCTGGCCGTCCGTGAGGTGGCGGCGCCAGTTGAACGACGGCGAGCAGTTGTAGGCGAGGAGCTTGCCGGGGTAGCGCTCGTGGATCGCCGCCGCGAACGTCTCGGCTTCGGCGAGATCCGGAGTGGAGGTCTCGCACCAGATCAGGTCGGCGTACGGCGCGTACGCGAGCCCGCGCGCGATCGCCGCCTCGATGCCGTCGCGCACGCGGAAGAAGCCCTCCGCGGTGCGCTCGCCGGTGCAGAAAGCGGCGTCGCGCTCGTCGACGTCGCTCGTCAGCAGCTTCGCGCCGAGCGCGTCGGTGCGCGCGACGACGAGTGTCGGCACGCCGGCGACGTCCGCCGCGAGTCGCGCTGCCACGAGCGTACGGATGTGCTGCGCCGTCGGCACGAGCACCTTGCCGCCGAGGTGGCCGCACTTCTTCTCGGAGGAGAGCTGGTCCTCGAAGTGCACCGCCGCCGCGCCGGCCTCGATGAACGACCTCATGATCTCGTACGCGTTCAGCGCGCCGCCGAAGCCCGCCTCGGCGTCGGCGACGATCGGGGCGAGCCAGTGGATCGAGTCGTCGCCCTCTGCGTGCGCGATCTGGTCGGCGCGCAGGAGCGCGCTGTTGATCCGCTTCACGAGCGCGGGGGCGCTGTTGGCCGGGTAGAGGCTCTGGTCCGGATAGGTGTTGCCGGACAGGTTCGCATCGGCCGCGACCTGCCAGCCCGAGAGGTAGATCGCCTTCAAGCCTGCCTTCACCATCTGCACGGCCTGGCCGCCCGTCATGGCGCCGAGGGCGGGAACCCACTCCTCCTCGGCGAGGAGCCGGCGCAGCCGCTCGGCGCCGAGCCGGGCGAGCGTGTGCTCGACCGTGACGGAGCCGCGCAGCCGCTCGACGTCTTCCTGGGCGTACGGGCGCTCGATGGTGGCGGTCGGGCTCATGCGATGTCGCTCCCCTTTCGGATCCAGACTTTCAGTTCTCGGATCCTACATGAAGGCAATCACCGGCACAAGCATGCAACAAGCACCATTTTCGGATCCCAAACATCCGAATTGGGATGCGCTTGCCGCTCGCTTAGACTGCGGCAGCGGTGAATACGCTCTCGACCAAGGCCGACGACATCGCCCGCGTTCTCGAGGACGAGATCGTCGGCGGAGCGATCTCGCCCGGCACCGTGCTACGGCAGGAGCAGCTGTCGGAGCGCTTCGACGTCTCCCGCACGCCGGTGCGCGAGGCGCTGCGGCGGCTTGCCGCGCTCGGCCTCGTCTCGTTCGAGCCGAATCGCGGCGTCCGCGTGCGCTCGATCTCACCCGGCGAGCTGCGCGAGGCGTCGTTCGTGCGCGCCGAGCTGGAGGCGCTCGCGACGGAGGTGGCGACGCCGCGCATGACCGCCGCCGACCTCGCCGCCCTCGATGCGGCCGAACGCCGGTTCTCGGAGCTCACGCTCGAGCTGCGCGACCAGGCGCGCCGCGGCGAGGCGCGCGAGTCGAAGCTGTTCGTCGAGTGGATGCAGGCGAACTACGCCTTCCACGACGTCATCTACGCGGCCGCCGCGATGCCGCTCGTCGAGCGGCTCGCCAAGAGCGCCCGGCGCACGTTCATCGGCGACCGCGTGTGGAGCGCGCGCGCCGAGCTCGACGACCTGTACGCGAAGAACGACCTCCAGCATCGCGCGATCCTGGCGGCGATCGCCGCAGGCAGCGCCGCAGGCGCGCGCCTGCTCGCCCGCGAGCACGTGCTCTCGTCGGGGCGCCTCATCGAGGCCGTCATCGAAACCGTCGGCGCCGGCTCACGCGATCCGGGGTGGGGCGTCTGATGCTGCCGTGGGCGCCCTGCTCCGGCGCGGCGCATCGCGAGAGCGTTCGTACGGATCACGTGTCTCGGGCTGCTCGGGCCGCTCCGGCGAGAACCGCATCGGTGCCGTCGCGGAGGTGTCGGCGCAGCACGTCGGTGCCGTCGCGCTCGAGGCCGGCGACGAGCTCCACGTGGTGGTCGACCATCCGTTGCAGTGACCACACGGGTCGGAGCTGGACGAGGAAGAGCCGGAGCTCGGTCGCCAGCAGAACGTAGGCGGACTCGATGCGGGGGCTCTCTGCGGCGCGGACGATGGCGCCGTGGACGAGGGCGTGGGCGTCGGCGACGGCTCGCCAGGAGGGCCGGCTGCGGCGACAGGTCGCCGCGAGCCGGTCGACGGCGCCGTGCACCTCGGACGGCAGCCGTCCTCCGTGGCGCTCGAGGGCGAGGTGGGCTGCCTCGAGCTCGAGCGCGGTACGAAGCTCGAACAGGCTCCGCAGCTCGCCGGGCTCGAGGCGGGCGACGGACGCGCCCCGGTTGGGCTCGACGCGCACGAGCCCCTCCGCTGCGAGGGTGCGGAAGGCGGCGCGCAGCGTGTGCCGCGAGACGTCATAGGTGTCTGCGAGCTCGATCTCGCGCAGGGCTGCGCCGGCGGGCAGGTCGGCGTCGAGGATGCGCTGGCGCAGCGTTGCCGCGAGCTCGTCGACGACCGAGAGGCGGCGCAGCGGCGTCGCGCTCATGGACGCGCCTGCGCGACGGCGGCGTGCCTCGCGCCCCGGGGGAAGGCGAGCACGGCGAGCCCGGCGAGCACGAGCGCGGCACCGGCCGCTCCGCCGGCGCCGACCCTCTCGTCGAGCACGACCGCTCCGAGGACGGTCGCGGTGAGCGGCTCCGCGAGCACGATCGTCGTCACCTCGGAGGCGTCGAGGCGCTGCAGGCCGCGGGCGAACAGCACGTACGCGAGCGCGGTCGGGACGACGCCGAGATAGAGCACGAGCGCGAGCCCGCCGGGTGTCCGCAGCCACTCCGTGCCGCCCAGGAGGAGCACCGGCAGGAGCAGGACGGCGCCGGCGCCGAACGAGGCGCCCATGACGGCGATCGGCGTGTGCCCGAGCCGGAGCAGCCGCTTCGCGACGACGGTGTAGGTCGCGTAGCCCGCGCCCGAGACGAGCGCGAGCGCGATCCCGGAGGCGGACAGCGACGCGTCGCCCGCCGAGGAGAGCGTCAGCGACGCCACCCCGGCCGTGGCGAGGATCGTCGCCACGAGCCAGCTGCGGCCGGGCCACGAGCCGTCGAGCACGCGCTCGAGCAGTCCCGCGAACACCGGTCCCGAGCCGATCGCCACGATGGCGCCGATCGCGACGCCGGTGTCGGCGACCGCCTGGAAGAAGGCGAGCTGGTAGACCGCGACACCCGCGCCCGCGACGAGCACGAGGCGCGGCGGCCGGCGGCCACGGAGACCGCCGCTCGCCCACGCGAGCAGCACGAGAAGGCTGCCGCCGACGGCGATCCTGCCCGCTCCGACCGTCAGCGGCGTGGAGGACGCCGGCCCGAGCGCCTGCGCCGTGCCGGTGGTGCCGAAGAGGGCGGCGGCGAGGAGCACCTGGAGGCGGGCCATTCTTCCGATTGTTACACAAAGGAACAATCACGGGCGCGCTTGCCTCGGGTTGCGCTACCCCCAGAACGCGGCGAACGCGGCCGGATCGCTCGGCAGCGCCAGCACTTCGCGCACGAGCCCGCCCTCGATGCGGAACAGCAGCACCTGGTCGAGATCGAGGCGCCGGCCGTTGCGCTCGCCGCTCGCCCGGTAGAGGGCGGCTGCGCGGTCGTCGGAGGCGAGCACGTCGATCAGCCGCGACGCGTACGTCCCTCCCGTCTCCTTCGGCAGACGTCCGAGGAACGCGAAGATCGCCGCGCGGCCGCGGAAGGTGCCGGCCATCGTGCCGCTGCCCGGCACGGTCCAGACGGCGTCGTCGGCGAACACGTCGCGCAGCGCGAACCCCTGCTTGCGCGCGAATGCGTCGAAGATGGCGCGCACGAGCGCCTCGTTCTCAGCGCGCCCCACGCGAGCGCTCCCAGCGGGCGATCAGCCCCTCGACATGGGCGCGCTGCGCGTCGCCGAACGGGTAGCGGGCAAGCAGCCGGCGCGCCTCCGCCGGGTCGTCGTTGGCGACGGCGGCCTCGAGCCGCTCGCGCTCCGGCGTCGGCTGGCGCAGCTGGCGGCGCAGCCAGCGCAGCAGGCTGACGGTCGCCTGATCCGCGGTCGCGCCCATTCGCGTCCAGGCTACCGCGCCGAGCGCGCGCCCGGGGCGCGACCGGCCGAGCGCGGCCGACTAGGCTACGCGGGTGGACACGTTCCTCGCGATCGCGAGCCGGCGCGACGAACGGCGCTACCTGCCCGGGCCCCTGCCGGCGGCGACCGTCACGCGCCTGCTCGACGCGGGGCGCCTGTCCGGGTCGCTGCGCAACGCCCAGCCGTGGCTGTTCGTCGTACCCGAGGCGCGCGATCGCGTCGAGCACCTTTCCACGGCGGTGTCCGTGCCCGCGAACGTCCTCTCGGCGGGGCTCGTGGTCGGGATCCTCGTCAGCGGCGCGGGGCCGGTGCTGTTCGACGCCGGGCGGGCGGCGCAGAGCATGCTGCTCGCCGCCTGGGCGGACGGGATCGCCTCCTGCCCCAACCAGATCGTGGACGAGGCCGTAGCGCGCGAGGCGCTCGACGCCGGCGCCTCGGAGGTGCCGGCGATCGTCCTCTCCTTCGGCGTACCGGAGCGTGCGCGCGACCCGGAGTCTCTCGACGCCGCTTCCTGGAGCGCGCGCGCGAACCGCAAGCCGCTCGACGAGATCGTGCGCAGGTTGCGATGATGAAGGGCGGCGTCGACCTGGGCGGCACGAAGATCCAGGCCGTCGTCAGCGACGGCACGGCCCTGGTGCTCGGACGCGCCCGGCGCGAGACGCCCCGCTCGGGTGGCCCGGAGGCGATCGTGCTCGAGCTCGCCGAAGCGCTGCGCGCGGCTCTCGACGATGCCGGTGTCGAGCCGATGGGGCTCTCCGGTGTCGGCGTCGGCGCGCCCGGGAGCATCGAGCCGGACACCGGCGTCGTCGTACAGGTCGCGAACATCGAGGGCTGGGAGGCGCCGTTCCCGCTCGGGCCGGCGCTCGCGGAGGAGATCGGCCGCCCGGTTGCGGTCGGCAACGACGTCAACGTCGCCGTCGAGGCCGAGCGGCGCTTCGGCGCCGGGCGCGGCTTCGACTCGTTCCTCGGCGTGTTCTGGGGCACGGGCGTCGGCGGCGGCATCGTCATGGACGGGAGGATGCTCGCCGGCCGCGGCTCCGCGGGCGAGATCGGCCATGTCTGCGCGAAGCCGGGCGGGCGCCGCTGCAACTGCGGCCTCGACGGCTGCGTCGAGGCGTATGCGGGGCGTGGCGCGCTCGAGGAGCGGGCGCGCGAGCTCGCGAAGGAGCGCAAGACGGTGCTGTGCGAGATCATGGAGAAGCGCGGCCGGGACAGGCTGACGAGCGGCGTCTGGCTGCGCGCCCTCCAGGCAGGCGACACGGTCGCCGAGGAGCTGATCGAGCGTGCCGTCCAGGCGCTCGGCGTCGGCATCGGCTCCGCCGTCACGCTGCTCGACGTGGAAGCCGTCGTCGTCGGCGGCGGCCTCGGCGAGCGGCTCGGGCCCGAGTGGCTGCAGCGGATCGAGCACGCGGCGCGCGCGCACACGTTCTTCCGCGAGCCGCCCGCCTACCGCCTGGCCGAGCTCGGCGACCTCGGTGGCGCCATCGGCGCCAGCCTGATCGCCCCGTGACAGAGCTGCGATGCGCAGCTCACGGTGGGCGAGCTCGAGCAGGAGGGCGAGGTGGGCGTCCGCGATCAGCGAGCACGAGTGGACGGGCGGGGCGCGCCCGCCCTCCGGCTCGCCGGCGGACGTTGACAGCCGCGAAACGAAGGTATTTAGTTTGCTCGCCCGCCATACAAACCCAACGGTGGGTTGACCTCGTCGATGCTGACATCCCCTTTCCCGCGGCAGCGCGCATGAGCTTCGAGCGCACCCGCTCGGGCTCGACCCGTGCCGACCAGACCACCGTACGCCACGCGAACCTCGGCGTCGTCCTGCAGCACGTCGCGCGCGGCGGCCCCCGCTCGCGGGCGCGGATCGCCGCCGAGACCGGGCTCACACGCGGCACCGTCTCCAGCCTCGTCGCCGAGCTCATCGATCTCGATCTTCTGCGCGAGACCGGCAAGGACGAGCGGCCCGGCCGCGTCGGCCGTCCGGCGCAGACGCTCGAGCTGCACGACCGGGTCGTCGCGGTCGGCCTCGAGGTGAACGTCGACTACCTCGCCGTCTGCGTCGAGGATCTGACCGGGACGGTGCGGTACGAGCGCCGCATCTACGTCGACAACAGGCGCTCGTCGCCGGCGCCCGTGCTCAACCGCCTCGCGCGAATGGCGCGGCAGGCGTTGGACGCGGCCGAAGGTGCCGGCCTACTGCCGGCCGGGATCGCCGTGGCCCTGCCCGGGCTCGTCGATGTCCGCACCGGCACCCTGCTGCGGGCGCCCAATCTCGGCTGGTCGGAGATCGCCGTCGCCGACGAGCTCCGCGTTCGCGTCGGCCCGCGCGCCGTACGCGTCGAGAACGAGGCGAATCTCGCGGCTCTCGCCGAGCACTGGCAGGGTGCGGCGCGGGGCCTGCGCAGCTTCATCTGCATCTTCGGCGAGGTTGGCGTCGGAGCCGGGCTCTTCATCGACGGCGAGCTGTTCCGCGGCTCCCACGGCTACAGCGGCGAGTTCGGCCACATGACCGTCGACCGGGACGGAGCGCTCTGCGCCTGCGGCAGCCGCGGCTGCCTCGAGACGTTCGCCGGCCAGGAGGCGATCGCGGGCCGCGCCGGCATTCCCGTCGGCGGCGGCGGTCGCATGCGCAGCGTCACCGAGGAGCTCGTGCGGCGCGCGAGCGCCGGCGACCCGCAGGTCGTGAGCAGCCTGGACGAGGCCGGGCAGTACCTGGGGATCGGGCTCTCCGCCGCCGTCAACCTGTTCGACGTCGACGCGGTCGTGCTCGGCGGCTGCTTCGGGCCCCTCTCTCCGTGGCTCGAAGGCGCGGTGCGGGCCGGGCTCGACGACCGTGTCCTCTCGGCCGCGTGGTCGAGGTGCGAGCTGCGCGTGTCCGAGTTCGGCGAGGGCGCCGCCGTGCGCGGCGCCGCCGCGCTGACCCTGCGCTCCGTCCTCGCCGCGCCGTGGACCATGGCCGAGCGGCGTGAGGCGCCGCGCCGGGCGGTGATCTGAGGTGGCATGCTCCGGATTGTCGGGCCGGCCGGTGACGAGAGTCGATGCGGTCGCCGCGCTCCCCGCGCTCGCGCGCCGGCGGCCGGCGTCGTGCCTGGAGGAGGAGGTGGCGTAGCGGAGGACGAGATCGTTTTCGACGGAACTGTGGCGTCGGTGATTTGGTTGAGCGGACGTGCCGCTATAGCCTAGTGGGCGCTGCGTACAAGCAGGATCGACCAGGAGGAGAACAGAAGTGAAGAAGCTCATCATCGCTCTCACGATCGGGGTGCTGGCGGTCACGACGTCCGTCACCGCCGCGCTCGCGACGAGCACGAAGACATCGGCTTCCGCCGACATCTGCGTCCTGCTGCCAGACCCCAAGTCGTCGGTTCGCTGGGAGACGCAGGACCGGCCGGCGCTCGTCGCGGCGTTCAAGAAGGCAGGGGTCTCGTACGTCATCTCGAACGCCGACGGTGACGCCCAGAAGCAGCGCTCGCAGGCCGACCAGTGCCTCGCGAACGGCGCCAAGGTCGTCATCCTCGTCTCGCTCGACGCCGGCTCCTCGATCGCGATCGAGAAGGCCGCCGCCAGCGCCGGCGCGAAGGTGATCGAGTACGACCGCCAGGTCATCGGCGGCAACGCGGCGATCTACATCTCCTTCGACGGGCGCGCCGTCGGCGTCCTGCAGGGCAAGGGCGTCGTCGCGGGACTCAAGGCAAACGGCATGTACGGCAAGAAGCCGGTCGTCGCCGAGCTGAACGGCGGTCAGACCGACAACAACTCCTACCTCTTCAAGGGCGGCTACGACTCGATCCTCAAGCCGCTGTACAAGAACGGCACCTTCGTCAAGGGGCCGGACCAGTTCGTCCCGGGCTGGGACAACCAGAAGGCGGGGACGATCTTCGAGCAGATGCTCGTGAAGACGAACAACAAGATCGATGCGGTCGCCGCCGCGAACGACGGTCTCGCCAACGCGGTCGTCGTCGCGCTCAAGGCTCGCAAGCTGAAGCCGATCCCGCTGAGCGGGCAGGACGCGACGCCGCAGGGCGTGCAGAACATCATCTCCGGGTGGCAGACGATGACCGTCTGGAAGGACACCCGGAAGCTCGCGACCGCCTCGGCGAACGCGGCCGTCGCCCTGGCCAAGGGCCAGAAGCCCAAGACCACGGGGACGGTGAAGAACGGCAGCAAGACGCTGCCCGCCTACATCATCCCGCCGCAGGCGATCACGAAGGCGAACTACAAGATCCTCTTCACGGCCAAGTACCTGAAGAGGGGCGACGTCTGCGTGGGCGAGTTCGCGAAGTTCTGCAAGTAGAGAGGACGTAGCAGGCCACGAGAGCAATCCGAGGTGGGGGCCCGCCTGGCGGGCCCCCACCTCACCCCCCTGCGCCGATGACGACGACCGCACCCCAAACTCCCCTGCTCGAGCTCCGCGGGATCTCGAAGAGCTTCGGCTCCGTGCAGGCGCTCAGCGACGTCGACTTCGAGGTCCGCGCGGGTGAGGTGATGGCGCTCGTCGGCGACAACGGCGCCGGCAAGTCGACGCTGATCAAGTGCGTCGCCGGCATCTACGCCGTGGACGGCGGCGAGCTGTTGTTCGACGGCCGGCGCGTCGACATCCACGGGCCGAAGGACGCGGCGAGGCTCGGGATCGAGGTCGTCTACCAGGATCTCGCCCTGTGCGACAACCTCGACGTCGTCCAGAACATGTATCTCGGCCGCGAGGCGCGCGACTGGCTGCAGCGGCTCAAGGAGCCCGTGATGGAGGCGAAGACGGCCGAGACGATGAAGAGCCTCGCCGTCACGACGATCGGCTCGATCCGCCGGCCGGTCGCGACGCTCTCGGGCGGCCAGCGGCAGTCGGTCGCCGTCGCCCGCGCGGTGATGTGGAACTCCCGCCTCGTCATCCTCGACGAGCCGACCGCGGCGCTCGGCGTCGCGCAGACGCAGCAGGTGCTCGAGCTCGTCGCGCGCCTCGCCGAGCAGGGGCTCGCGGTCGTTCTCATCTCGCACAACCTGCACGACATCTTCGAGGTCGCGACGCGGATCACGGTGCTGCGGCTCGGCCGCAACGTCGCCGTCTACGAGCGCGCCGGAACGACCCAGCAGGAGGTCGTGCAGGCGATCACGGCCGGTGTTCCGACGAAGGTCTCCGGCATCCCGTCGACGGCTCCGGAGGCGACCGCGTGACGGACGGCGACGTTCAGGCCGCTGCTCCGGCATTCGCAGGGGAGACCTTCTCGCAGCGGGTGCGCGACAACATCCGCGCGGGCAACCTCGGCAGCTGGCCGGTCGTCATCGGGCTGGCCGTCATCGTCCTCTTCTTCTCCCTGAAGGCGAACAACTTCTTCACGCCCTCCAACTTCATCAACATCATCACGCAGATGGCGGGAGTGACGATGCTGGCCTACGGCGTCGTGTTCGTTCTCCTGCTCGGCGAGATCGACCTCTCGATCAGCTACGTGAGCGGCATCGCCGGCGTCGTCGTCGCCCAGCTCACGCTCGCGGGGAGCGGGCATCAGATCCCGGGCCTCGTCGCCATCGCCCTCGCCATCGCGGCGTGCGCGGCGATCGGAGCGTTCCAGGGCTCGTTCGTCGCCTTCATCGGCGTTCCCGCGTTCGTCGTCACGCTCGCCGGCTTCCAGATCTGGCAGGGAGTGATCCAGAAGTCGATCCCGCAGGGCGTGCTCGTGATCCAGGACGACACGGTCAACAACGTGGCCAACTACTTCTTCTCCGACGGGGTCGGGTGGATCATCGCCGGCGTCGTCTCCGCCGTCTACGTCGCCGGCGTGCTGAGCGGGGTGCTCGCGCGTCGCCGCCACGGCGTCGCCGTACGCGATCCGTTCCTCGTCGCGGCCAAGCTCGTGGGCGTGACGGCGGTCGCGTTCGCCACCGTCGCCATCTGCAACAGGGACCGCGGCGTGCCCTTCGTCCTGCTCCTGATCGTGGCGATGCTGCTGCTGTGGACGTACGTCGCCAAGCGCACGACGTTCGGCCGTCACGTCTACGCCGTCGGCGGCAACGCGGAGGCCGCGCGGCGCGCGGGCATCAACGTCGTACGCGTCCGCATCCTCGTCTTCATGATCTCGAGCGGGATGGCCGGGCTCGGCGGCATCGTGCTCGCCGCGCGCCTCAACAGCGTCGACCTGAACGCGGGCGGCGGCACGCTCCTGATCGACGCGATCGCGGCGGCGGTCATCGGCGGCACGAGCCTCTTCGGCGGCCGCGGCGAGGTCCGCGACGCGCTGTTCGGCTCGCTCGTGATCGCGACCATCGCCAACGGCCTCAACACGCTCAACCTCACCCAGGGGGTCATCTTCGTCGTGACCGGAGCGATCCTGCTCTTCGCCGTGACGCTCGACACCGTGCTGCGCCGGCGCCAGACGAAGGCGGGGCGCTGAGCCTCAGCGGTACGTGATCGTCTCGCGCGTCCCGCTCTCACTCGAGCGGACGATCGCGTCGCACACCTCCGCGGCCCTGTAGCCGTCCTCGAACGTGGCTCCGTACGGGGCGACGTCGCCGTCGTCCGCGATCGCGCGCAGGAGATGGTGAATCTCGTGGACGAACGTCTCGCCCCAGCCGATGATGTGCCCGGGCGGCCACCAGAAATCCCAGAACGGATGGTCGGCCTCCGAGACGAGCACGGTCTTGAAGCCGCGGGCGCGGTCGCCGTCGGCCCGGAACACCTGGAGCTCGTTGAGCCGCTCCATGTCGAACGCGAGCGACCCCTTCGAGCCGTTGATCTCCCACTGGAACGCGTTGCGCCGGCCGAGCGCGAGCCTCGTGCACTCGATCGTCCCGACGGCGCCGTGCTCGAACTCGACGGCCGCCTCGACCGCGTCGTCGACCTGCCGGCCCGCGAGGAATGTCCGCATGAGGGCGGAGACGGTCGAGATCTCGCCGACGAGGAAGCGGGCGAGGTCGATCACGTGGGCGCCGAGGTCGCCGAGGGCGCCGGACCCGGCCTCGTCGGCGTGGAAGCGCCAGCTGTCGAGGGTCGGGTCGTCGCCCCAGTCCTGCAGGTAGCGGCCGCGAAAGTGCCTGATCTCGCCGAGCTCGCCCGCCTCGATCATCTCCCGGGCGAGCCGCACGGCGGGTACGAAGCGGTAGTTGAAGGCGCACAGATGCTTGACGCCGGTGGCGGCGACGCGCTGCCAGATAGCGTGGCTCTCGTCGGCGCTACGGCCGAGCGGCTTCTCGCACACGACGTGCTTTCCCGCTTCCGCGGCGGCGATCGTCGGCTCGGCGTGCAGGGAGTTGGGGCCGCCGTTGTCGAACAGGCCGATCGCCGGGTCGGAGACGATGTCCCGCCAGTCGGTCGTCCAGCGCTCGTAGCCGTACCGCTGCGCGGCGCCCGCGACCGCCTCTTCGTTGCGGCCGGCGATCGCGACGAGCCGCGGCCGCAGCGGGGGCGGCCACGTCATGTAGGAGATCTTGCGGAACGCATTCGAGTGGGCCTTGCCCATGAACGCGTACCCGAGCATGCCGATGCCGATCTCGTCGATCTCCCCGACGGCCCGGGTCTCGGGCCTCGCGCCTATCCCCGCCTGCTTCTCGCTCATCTGTCGCTCCTTCGCAGCGCCCCGGCTTCGCGTTCCGAGATACTACGGCTGCGCATGGGAGCGAGGACGTCAGCAGGTGGCCGATGAGACGCGCGCGCTCCGTCGTCGGCGCGGTACCCGGCGCGTGAGCGTCTGCGTCGGCCTCGATGTCGGCACGACCGGCGCGAAGGCGATCGCGATCGACCCGGACGGCGGCGTCGTGGCGCGGGCCGAGCGCGGCTACCCGCTCTCGACTCCGCGCCCCGGCTGGTCGGAGCAGGATCCGGAGCACTGGTGGCGCGCCGCGCAGGCGGCGCTCGCCGACGTCTCGGCGGGTCGCGAGGTCGCGGGCATCGGCCTCTCGGGGCAGATGCACGGGCTCGTCACGCTCGACGGCGCGGGCCGTGTGCTGCGTCCGGCGATCCTCTGGAACGACCAGCGCACCGGCGCCGAGTGCGCCGAGATCGAGGAGCGCGTCGGCCTCGACCGGCTCATCGCGCTGACCGGCAACCGGGCGCTGACCGGCTTCACCGCGCCGAAGCTCCTGTGGCTGCGCCGCCACGAGCCGGACGTGTACGCGCGTATCGCGCGCGTCCTGCTGCCGAAGGACTACGTGCGGCTGCGGCTGACCGGCGAGTGGGCGAGCGACGTCGCCGACGCCTCGGGGACGCTTCTCCTCGACGTCGCCCGGCGCACCTGGTCGGCCGAGGTGCTCGAGGCGCTCGAGTTGCCGGGCGCGTGGCTGCCGCCCGCGTTCGAGTCAGCGGAGGTCGCCGGCGCCACGATCGCTTGTGACAATGTGTCACAAGGGATCCCGGTCGCGGCGGGTTCCGGCGACTGCGCCGCTGCCGCGCTCGGAGTGGGAATCGACCATGCCGGCCCGCTCTCGGTCGTGCTCGGCACCTCTGGCGTCGTCTTCGCCGCGCTGCCGTCGTTTCACGCCGAGCCGCAGGCCCGCGTGCACGCGTTCTGCCATGCGGTGCCGGGTGCCTGGCATGCAATGGGCGTGATGCTGTCGGCTGCCGGCTCGCTGCAGTGGTTTCACGACCGGCTCGCTGTGGACGTGCCGTTCGAGCGGCTCGTCGCCGAGGCAGACGCGTGGGCGCCGGGCGCCGAGGGCCTGCTGTTCCAGCCCTACCTCGCGGGCGAGAGAACCCCACACGCCGATCCGCGCGCGAGGGCCGCGTTCGTCGGGCTCGGGGTGCGCCACGACCGCGGCGCGATGGTGCGGGCGGTGCTCGAGGGCGTCGCGTTCGGGCTGCGCGACTCGCTCGAGCTGCTCCGCGGCCTGGGTGTCGAGGCAGAGGCGGCGCGTGTCTCCGGCGGTGGCGCGCGTTCTCCGACATGGCTGCGCATCGTCGCCTCCGTGCTCGGCCTGCCGCTCGAGACGACGGCCGCCGAGGAGGGCTCCGCCTACGGCGCGGCGCTGCTCGGCGGTGTCGCCGGGGGCGTCTTCGCGGACGTGCACGACGCGGTCGCCCGCTGCGTGCGCGTGCGCGAGACGGTGGAGCCGGACACGACCTGGGCGGAAGCCTACGAGGAGATCCATGGGCGCTACCGTGCCCTCTATCCCGCACTGAAAGGAGTGGAGAACGCATGAGCACCACGCTTGCAGGGAAGGTCGCGTTCGTCACCGGCGCCAGCCGCGGTATCGGAGCCGCCGTCGCGAGATCTCTCGTCGCCGAAGGAGTGAAGGTCGGGCTCGCCTCTCGCAGCGGCGACGACCTCGGCCTCGAGAGCGCGATCGGCGTCCCTTGCGACGTCTCCGACCCGGCGCAGGTCGACGCCGCAGTGGCCGCGACGGTCGAGCGCTTCGGCAGGCTCGACATCCTCGTCGCGAACGCGGGCGTCGGCGCCTACGGGCCGTTCCTCGACCTGTCTCCCGCGCACCTCGAGGAGATGATCGACGTCAACCTGAAGGGGACGATCTACGCCGTGCGCGCGGCGCTGCCCCATCTGCTTCGAAGCGGCGAGGCCGACATCGTGACGCTCGCCTCCGAGGCAGGCCGGCGCGGGCTCCCGGGCGAGGCCGTCTACTGCGCGTCGAAGTTCGGGCAGGTCGGCTTCACGCGCGCGCTCGACGGCGAGCTGCGCGAGCACGGCGTCCGCTGCACGAACGTCTGCCCGGGCGGCGTCGCGACGGACTTCGCGCTCGACGAGGGGCGTGGCCGCAGCCGCGAGGTGCTCTCCGGCATGATGACCGCCGAAGACGTCGCCGAGGTGGTCATGTTCACCCTCACCCGCTCGCGCAACCACCGCATCCTGGAGACCGCGCTGCGTCCGATGAGCGAGGCTTCCTGGGGCTAACGCCACCGGTCGAGCCTCCGCAGGCCGAGAACGCCGATGAAACAGGAGACAGCATGCCAGTGAAGTGGGGAATCATCTCGACCGCCGACATCAATCGCCGCCTGATCCCGGGCGCGCAGGCATCCGACGAGGTCGAGCTGCTCGCGGTCGGGAGCCGCGACCGCGCGCGGGCCGAGGAGTTCGCGCGGAGATGGGGGATCGAGCGGGCGTACGGCTCCTACGAGGAGGTGCTCGCCGACCCGGACGTCGAGGCGGTCTACATCCCGCTGCCGAACTCGATGCACTGCGAGTGGTCGATCCGGGCGCTCGAGGCAGGCAAGCACGTTCTCTGCGAGAAGCCGATGAGCCGCCACGCGGCCGACGTCGAGGCGGCGTTCGACGTCTCCGAGCGGACCGGACGCCTGCTCACGGAGGCGTTCATGTACCGCCACAACCCCCAGACGAAGCGCCTCGAGGAGCTCGTCGACGTGGGAGCGATCGGTGAGCTTCGCGTCATCCGCTCGACCTTCAGCTACTCGCTCCACGACGCCGGCAACATCCGCCTGCGCACCGACGTCGAGGGGGGGTCGCTGATGGACGTCGGCTGCTACTGCGTCAGCGGCTCGCGGCTGCTCGGCGGCGAGCCCGAGGTCGTCTACGGCCGGCAGCTCACCGGCCCGACCGGCACCGACTGGGTGTTCGCCGGCATGATGCGATTCCCGGGCGACGTGCTCGCGCTCTTCGACTGCGGGACGACGCTCCCCGAGCGCGACGAGCTGGAGGCGATAGGCAGCGAGGGGTCGATCTTCCTCGACGACCCGTGGCACTGCCGGAACCCGGTGATCGAGCTTCGCCGCGACGGCGAGGTCGAGCGCATCGCCGTCGAGCCGGCCGACTCCTACCGGCTCGAGCTCGAGGACCTCGGCACTGCGATTCGCGGCGGCGGGGCGCCGCTGCTCGGCCGTGAGGACGCGGTCGCCCAGGCACGCACGATCGAGGCCCTCTACCGCTCCGCCGCCGAGGGCCGACCCGTCGAGCTGTGACTGCATGCGGCGGGGCAAACCGCTCGGCGGCTACGCTCGAAAGGTAGGAAGACAGACATCCTCTCCAACGCTGGGAGCACCATGACCCGTATCGCTCTCGCGGCGGCCGTCGCCGCCGCCGCTCTCGTCGCCGCGCTGCCGGCGGCCGCCGCCATACCGACCTTCAAGGGCACGGTCGGCCCGGGCTTCACCATCTCGATGGCCTCGAAGCCGACGAAGGCCGGGAAGATCAGGCTCGTGATCGCGGACAAGTCGAACATCCACAACTTCCACCTCACGGGCCCCGGCGTCAACATCAAGACGAGCGTGCCGGCCACCGGCTCGAAGACCTTCACGCTGACGCTGAAGAAGGGCACCTACCGGTTCGTGTGCGATCCGCACCTGACCTCGATGAAGGGCTCCTTCACCGTCAAGTAGGGATCGGCTCGATCGTGCCGCCGGCGATGCGCCAGGCGGTCAGCTCGTCGGTGCGCACCGTGTAGATGAGATACGGCTGGCCGGCCCACAGCCCGATGTTCCGCACGTCGGTGCGCGACGGGCGCGGCGGCGACGACACGTGCGAGTGGAAGACCGCCTGCGTCACGTCGCGGTCGTTGATGTCGGCCCACGAGAGCGGGTCGATCTCGAGCTCGAAGTGGTAGGGCGACGGCGACGCGTTGCGACCGGGCACGTACTCGACCGCCACGCCGTCCTCGAACAGCACGAGCCCGCAGGCCTCGTTCGGCAGCTCGGCTCGTGCGTGCTCTGCGAGCGCCTGCCGCACGCCGGCGGGCACTACCACCAGACGGTGCGCTCCATCGACTGCTCGACGTCCTCGTCGACCGCGTCCCAGAAGCCCGCCGACATGTACTTCCAGCCGGCGTCGGCGAGGATCGTCACGATCACGCCCTCGTCGAGATCCTCCGCGAGCCTGCGCGCGACGTGGACGGCGGCGCCGCACGAGACGCCGGCGAAGATGCCCTCGAGCTGGAGCAGCGCGCGCACGCCGTGCACCGACTCCGCGTTCGAGACGAGCACCTTGCGGTCGAGCTTGGAGACGTCGAGGATCGGCGGCACGTAGCCGTCGTCGAGCGAGCGCAGACCCATCACCGGGTCGCCCGGCAGCGGCTCGGCGGCCGCGACGAGGATGTCCGGGAACGACTCGCGCAGTCGCTCGCCGGTGCCCATCAGCGTGCCGCCGGTGCCGAGGCCCGCCACGAGCACGTCGACCCGCTCGAGCGCCTCGGCGATCTCGGCGCCGGTGCCCTCGTAGTGGGCGCGCGGGTTGGCCGGGTTCGCGTACTGGAACGGCATGAAGTACTTCGGGTCGCGTTCGGCCAGCTCGAGCGCGAGCCGGACGGCGCCGTTCGAGCCCTGCTCGCCCGGCGAGAGCACGATCTCCGCGCCGTAGAGCCGCAGCAGGCGCTTGCGCTCCTCCGTCGCGTTCTCCGGCATCACGCAGGTGAGCGGATAGCCCTTCAGCTTCGCCACCAGCGCCAGCGCGTGCCCGGTGTTCCCCGACGTCGGCTCGAGCAGGTGGCGCCCCGGCTCCAGCTCGCCGGCGGTCTCGGCCGCCTCGATCATCGCCTTCGCGACCCGGTCCTTGATCGACCCGGTCGGGTTCTGCCCCTCGAGCTTCGCGTAGATCTTCACCGCCGGCTTCGGCGAGATCCGCGGCAACTCGACGAGCGGCGTGTTGCCGATGAGATCGAGCAGGGACGGCGTGACCGCGCTGCGCACGCTCAGGCGCCTCCCGCCATCGCCGGCAGGAGGATCACGGCCTGGCCGGCCCCGATCGCGGTGTCGAGCCCGTCGAGGGTGCGCACGTCCTCGCCGCCGAGGTAGACGTTGACGAACGGCGCGATGCCCCCGTCGGCGAAGATCTGCGCGCCGAGGGCCGGGTAGCGCGAGACGAGGTCGTCGAGCACCTCGCGCACGGTGCTGCCGGACGCCTCGACCTGCCGCGCGCCGCCGACCTCGTTGCGCAGCGTGGGGGGGATGCGGACGGCGGTCATGCGTGCACCGGCCGCTGCGCGCCCGGCGCACCCGACGGCGCGCCGGCGCAGAACTCGACGTAGTCGATGTACTCGGAGATCGACGGCGTCTCGCCGCAGACCGGGCAGGTCGGGTCTCTCTTCACGGTCACCTCGTCGAAGGTCGTGTGCAGGGCGTCGAACAGGAGCAGGCGGCCGGTCAGCGTCTCGCCGGCGCCGAGGATCAGCTTCAGCGCCTCGCTCGCCTGGAGCGAGCCGACGATGCCGGGCAGCACGCCGAGCACGCCGCCCTCCGCGCAGCTCGGGGCGAGCTCGGGCGGCGGCGGGGCGGGGTAGAGGCAGCGGTAGCAGGGGCCGGCGTGGGGATGGAAGACGGTCACCTGCCCCTCGAAGCGGTAGATCGACCCGTGCACGACGGGAATGTCGTGCCAGACGGAGGCGTCGTTGACGAGGTAGCGGGTGGGGAAGTTGTCCGCGCCGTCGACGATCACGTCCCAGCCGTCGGCGAGGATCCGCTCGACGTTCTCCGACGTCAGTCGCTCCTGGTACGGGACCACCTCGACGTCGGGGTTGAGCGCCTCGATCGTGCGCTTCGCCGACAGCACCTTCGGCTCGCCGAGGGTGTCGGTCGAGTGCACGATCTGGCGCTGCAGGTTCGAGTCGTCGACGACGTCGGCGTCGACGACGCCGAGCGTGCCCACGCCCGCCGCCGCGAGATAGAGCGACGCCGGCGAGCCGAGCCCGCCGGCCCCGATGAGGAGGACGCGCGCCGCGAGGAGCTTCTGCTGCCCTTCCTCGCCCACCTCGGGGATGAGGATGTGGCGCGAGTAGCGGGCGCGTTGCGCGGGTGTCAGCGCCTGCGGCGTCACGTACGTGAAGCCGTTGCGCTTCCAGTCGGCGAAGCCGCCGGCCATCGACCGCACCCGCTCGTACCCGAGCTCGGCGAGCGACTTGGCCGCGAAGGCGGAGCGGGCGCCGCCCGCGCAGTAGACGACGATCTCGCGGCCCCTGTCGGGCACGAGCGTCTCGACGCGCGACTCGAGGTTCCCGCGCGGCACGTGGACCGCGCCCGGCAGGTGGCCCTCCTGCCATTCCTCCTGCTCGCGCACGTCGAGGAGCAACGGCGGCTGCGGCGCGGCGAGCAGCGCATGGGTGTCGGGTGTCGAGATCTCGTCGATCTCGGCCTTGACGTGTGCGAGGAGCTCTCTGTAGGTCGTCATTACTTCAAAGACTATAGCGAGGTTGGACGCTCTCCCGAAAGGGTCTCGCATAGCTGTAACGACAGCGGCGCGATCGTGTTCCCGGCTACCTTCACGGCATGAGCCCCCGCACCCGCGTGATCGCCGTCGTCGTCGCCGCCGCCGCCCTCGCCGCGGCCGCGGTCGTCGGCATCACGATCGCCTCCGGCGACCGCCCCCAGACGACCGCCCCGTCCGGCCCGCCGCAGCGCCGCGGAGCGCCGCCGCTGTCGCTCGACCTCGGCGTGCGCACGGATCGCGAGGCACGCGACCTGCGGCAGGCGCTCCGGCTCTACGAGGCCGGCAAGCGCACTGGGGCGGCGGCGCTGTTCCAGCGCTACGACTCGCTCGAGGCGCGCGTCGGCCGCGCGTTCAGCGGCTGGCCCGAGGGGACGCTCGCACGCCTGACGCAGCTCGCCGGGCTCCACCCGAAGAGCGCCGTGATCCAGCTCAATCTCGGCATCGTCCAGCTCTGGACCGGCGAGAGCGACGGCAAGGCGGCATGGCGGTCGGCCGCCGCCTCGGAGCCGGACAGCGCGTACGCCGTCACGGCCGGCAACCTGCTCTATCCCGAATACGCCCGCAACCTGCCCATCTTCGTCCCCACCCGGCCGATGCCGGCCGCGGTGAACGAGCTCCGGGGCCGCCCCGACGCTCAGCTCGCGCTGCTCGCGCGCAACGCGGGCAGCGGGCGCGTCGACGACCGGCTCTTCTACGGGGTCGCCCTGCAGCGCCTCGGCAAGCAGCGCTCGGCCGAGCGGCAGTACGCCGCCGCCGCGCGCAGCGCGCCGGGCGACGCCCAGGCGCAGGTCGCCGCCGCCGTCGGCCGCTTCGACAAGGCCAGGCCGGCGGCGGCATTCTCGCGGCTCGGCCCGCTCACGCGTCGCTTCCCCCGCGCGGCGACGGTGCGCTTCCACCTCGGGCTCCTGCTGCTGTGGTCGGGGCAGGTGAAGGAGGCGAAGCGCCAGCTCGCGCTCGCCCGCGCCTCCGAGCCCTCCTCGCCGCTTGCGCGCGAGGCCGGGCGCTACCTCGACGAGCTCGCCGCGGCCGGCGTCTGACCCGCCCGAGGCGACTTTTTGACGCCGGCCCATCGCGACGGCTACCGTCAGGGCGACGCGAGCGAAAAGGGGGCGGACCTGAGCGCACTTGATCCAGGGAGCACGGCGCAACCCCCCGTCGAGGGCGCCGGCGTCCTCGAACTTGCCGAGGCGCGCTCGCTCTTCGACGCCGGCCGGCTCGCGGGCAAGCTCGACGCCGAGGAGGTGGCGCTCGCGCTCGACGAGCTCGACCTCGACGCGGCGCAGCTGGACGAGTTCTACTCGGCCCTCGAGGACGCGCAGATCGAGGTGGTCGGAGGCGACGACGCCGACAAGGAGTGGGAGGCGGACGCCGAGATATCCACCGACACGCTCCAGCTCTTCCTCAAGGACATCGGCAAGGTGCCGCTGCTCAGCGCGGCGCAGGAGGTCGAGCTCGCCAAGCGCATCGAGGCCGGCGACCACTCCGCCAAGCAGGCGATGGTCGAGGCCAACCTGCGCCTCGTCGTGTCGATCGCCAAGCGCTACCGCAACCAGGGGCTGCCGTTTCTCGACCTCATCCAGGAGGGGACGATCGGCCTCGTGCGCGCGGCCGAGAAGTTCGACCACCGCAAGGGCTTCAAGTTCTCGACCTACGCGACCTGGTGGATCCGCCAGGCGGTGGCGCGCGCGATCGCCGACAAGGGCCGCACCATCCGCATGCCCGTGCACGTCGTCGAGAAGCTCAACAAGATCAACCGCTCCGAGCGCAAGCTGCGCGCCGAGCTCGCGCGCGAGCCGACGGCGGCCGAGATCGCGAAGGACCTCGACCTCTCGCTCGCGGAGGTGGAGCAGATCCGCCGCTCCGCGCAGACACCCGTCTCGCTCGAGAAGCCGGTCGGTGACGACGAGGAGTCCGAGTTCGGGCATTTCCTCACCGACGAGACCGCGCCGCTGCCGGACGAGGAGGCGGAGGTGGCGCTGCGGCGCGAGGCGCTGCGCTCCATCCTCGGCTCGCTGTCGCCGCGCGAGCGCGCCGTGCTCGAGCTGCGCTACGGGCTCGACGGCAACCAGCCGCGTACGCTCGACGAGGTCGGACGCGCCTTCAACGTCACGCGCGAGCGCATCCGCCAGATCGAGCACCAGAGCCTCAAGAAGCTGCGCGCGCTCGCCGAGGCGAGCAGCGTGCGCGACGTCGCCTGAGCCGGACTGCATCCGGCGACGCCCGCGGTCCTTACAATCGTCGTCCGTGCTGCTCCCGCCGACCGACCAGCTTGTCGCCGAGCTCGCCGAGCTCATCGCGATTCCCTCCGTCAGCGCCGATCCCGACCGTCAGGACGACGTCGCGGCGGCCGCGCGCTGGGTCGCCGCGCGCGTGCGCGCCGCCGGCGGCGTGGCCGACGTCGTCCCGTGGGGCGACCGGCCGCTGGTCGTCGGCGAGCTCGAGGCCTCGACGAGCCCCGAGACGGCGCCGACGATCCTCGTCTACGGCCACTTCGACGTGCAGCCGCCCGACCCGCTCGAGCTGTGGGAGTCGCCCCCGTTCGCGCTCGTCGAGCGCGACGGCTGGCTCTATGCCCGCGGCACCGCCGACGACAAGGGCCAGCTGTACATGCTGCTGAAGGCCGCCGGGCTGCTCGCCGCGGCCGGCGAGCTGCCCGTCAACATCCGCTTCGCCTGCGACGGCGAGGAGGAGATCGGCGGCCACTCGATCGTCGACTGGCTCGCGCAGGACGCGCGCGGCGCCGACGCCGCCGTCGTGTTCGACAGCGGCATGGTCGAGCGCGGCCGGCCCGCCTTCAACATCGCCGTGCGCGGGCTCTGCTACTTCCACGTCACGGTGCGCACCGGCGAGCGCGACCTGCACTCCGGCATGTACGGCGGCGCGTCGCTCAACGCGATGCACGCGATGATGCAGACGCTGTCCGGGGTGCTCCCGCGAGACGGCCGCCTGCCGGAGGCCCTCCGCGCCGGGGTCGTGCCTCCTTCGGCCGACGAGCTCGCGGCCTGGGCCGCGCTGCCGGCCGGCCCCGGCGAGATCGCCGCGGCAGGCTCGCGCCCGGCCGACCCGCGTGCCGGCGAGGAGTTCTACGTGCGCACGTGGGCCGAGCCGTCGCTGGACGTGCACGGCATCCTCGGCGGCTCGCCCGTGCTGCAGAAGACCGTGATCCCCGTCGAGGCGGAGGCGAACCTCTCCATCAGGCTCGTCGGCGACCAGGATCCCGCGCAGATGACGGCGGCCGTGGAGCGGCTGCTGCGCGAGGCGGCGCCGCCGGGCGCGGCCGTCGACGTGCGCGTGCTCTCCTCGGCGCCTCCCGGCCTCGTCTCGGCCGACGCTCCCGCGGTGCGGCTCGGGCTCGAGGCATTCGAGGAGGTGCTGGGCGTGCGGCCGCTGTTGATCCGCTCCGGCGGCGCGATCCCGCTCGTGTCGGCGCTCGCCTCGCGCGGCGTCGCCACCGTGTTGACGGGCTTCTCCCTCAACGAGTCGAACATCCACTCGCCGAACGAGCGCATTCCTGCCGAGTACCTCCCTCTCGGCGTCGCCGCGGCCGCCGCTCTCTTCCGTCGCTTCGCCCGGCTTGGGTAGCGCTCCCTACTCGTCGCCGCTCGCGCAGGATCTCGCCGGCGGCGTGCTCGAGCGCTTCCTGCGCTACGTCCGCGTCGACACCCAGGCGGCCGAGGGCGCGGCGGCGTATCCGAGCACGGCCGCACAGCTCGACCTCTCGCGCATGCTCGCGGCGGAGCTGCGGCAGATCGGGCTCGACGACGTCGAGCTGACCGGGCACGGCTACGTGTTCGCGACGCTGCCCGGCGCTCCCGGCGCGCCCGTCGTGGGGCTGATCGCGCACGTCGACACGACGCCGGAGGCGCCCGGGGCCGGCGTGTCGCCGATCGTGCACGAGGACTACGCGGGCGCGCCGATCGTGCTGCCCGGCGACCCGTCGCAGGTGCTCGACCCCGACGAGGAGCCCGAGCTCGCCGCCCGTCACGGTCACGACATCGTCACGAGCGACGGCGCCACGTTGCTCGGCGCCGACGACAAGGCCGGCGTGGCCGAGATCATGGCCGCCGTGGCCTACCTCGCGGCGCATCCGCATCCCGCGCACGCCACCGTCCGCGTCGCCTTCACGGTGGACGAGGAGGTCGGCCGTGGGACGCTGCACTTCGACCTCGACGCGTTCGGCGCCGACGTCGCCTACACGCTCGACGGCTCCGGCATCGGCGAGATCGAGGTCGAGACGTTCTCGGCGCGCGCGATGAAGGTCACGATCCGCGGCCGCGGCGCGCACCCCGGCTCGGCGAAGGGGAGGCTCGTGAACGCCGTCAAGCTGGCGGCGGACTTCGTCGCCAGCCTGCCCCGGGACACGCTCTCCCCCGAGACGACCGAGGGTCGTGAAGGCTTCATCCACCCGTCACGCGTGCACGGCTCGGTCGAGGATGCCGTCGTGAACCTCATCGTGCGCGACCACGACGACGCCAAGCTCGAGCAGCACACCGAGCTCGTGCGGCGTCTCGCCGCCCGGATCGAGGAGCGGGAGCCGCGCGCCCGGGTGACGGTGGAGAGCGTCGACAGCTACCACAACATGCGCTCCGTCATCGACCGGCACCCGCGCGTGGTCGCGGCCGCCGAGGAGGCGATTCGCCGCGCCGGCGTCGAGCCCGTGCGCTCGATCATCCGCGGCGGCACCGACGGCGCCGTGCTCTCGGCGCGAGGCCTGCCGACGCCGAACATCTTCACCGGCGGCCAGAACTACCACTCGCTACGCGAATGGGCGAGCGTCCAGGACATGGCCGCCGCTGCGGCCACGGTGGTCGAGTTGGCACGCGTCTGGGCCGAAGCGGAGACGTGAGATCGGAGGCGTCAGTCGCCGTGGACGCCGCAGCCGAGCCACTCGTGGCCGAAGCGGCGCATCTCCGCGACGAGCGGCAGCAGCGCGCGGCCCTTGCCGGTCAGCTCGTACTCGACGCGCGGGGGCGACTCGGCGTAGCTGTGGCGCACGACGATCTCCTCCGCCTCCAGCCAGCGCAGCCGCTCCGCCAGCGTGCGCGGGCTGATGCCGGCGCACGAGTGCTCGATCTCGGTGAAGCGCCGCGGGCCCTCGGAGAGGTCGTGCACGATCAGCACCGTCCACTTGGCGCCGACGATCTCCGCGCAGGCCGCGACCGAGCAGGTCTTGCTCGCATGCACCGAGAGCATCGTGCGAGTGGACACGTTCCCAGTGTAGACGTCGGCCTGGCCGGCGCGGCGGTCTGCGGCCGTCAGTCCCACGGCGGCGGGTTGTGCACCCAGCGGCCGCCGACCATCGTCGCGACGACCTCGACCGTGGCGAGCTCCTCGGGAGGACAGCCGAACGGATCGCGCGAGAGCACGACGAGGTCCGCCAGGAAGCCCGGCAGCAGCCTGCCGCGGCGGCGCTCGTCGCCCGCGAGCCAGGCCGGGTTGACGGTCGAGGCCCGGATCGCCTGCTCCACGGTGAGCGCCTCCTGCGGCCGCCAGCCGGGCCGGTCGTCGAGCGTACGCAGGACGCCGTGGCGGATTCCCGCCAGCGGGTCGAGCTCCTCGACGGGGGCGTCGGACCCGTTCGCGAGCAGCGCGCCCGCCTCCCACAGCGACCGGAATGCATACGCCCCCTCGAGACGGTCGTGCCAGAGCCGCTCGGCCAGATCGCGGTCGGACGGGGCGTGCGTGAACTGGACCGAGCAGGCGACGCCGATGCGGGCGAAGCGCTCGATGTCGGTCGGGTCGAGGCACTGGGCGTGCTCGATCCGGTGGCGCAGCCCGAGCGGCCGCCACACGTCCATCGTGGCCTCGAAGGCGTCGAGCGCCTCGCGGTTGGCGAGATCCCCTATCGCGTGCACGGACACGGGCCAGCCTGCCGCCGCTCCGGCGCGGATGGTCTCCTCGAGCTCGTCGCGGCCGCTGATGCGGACGCCGGAGCCGTCGAGCATGAGCGCGGTCTGCGAGCCGAGCGTGCCGTCCATGAACGTCTTCAGGTAGCCGAGCCGGAGGAAGTCGTCGCCGATGCGCGAGCGCAGGCCGAGAGCCGCGAGCTCGGTGACGCGCTCGGCCGGCAGCGACTGCCAGACGCGGATCGCGAGCCCCTCCCGCTCATGGATGCGGCCGAATATCGCCGCGGCGCCGAGCCACCCGTCCTTGTCGTGGATCGCGCCGACGCCCCGGCTGACTGCGACGCGGATGCCCGCCCGGGTTGCCTCGACCCACTCGTCCTCGCTCACCGTGACGTAGCGCTCGCGAAAGCGCCACGCCGACTCCTCGCGCAGGATGCCCGTCGGCGCGCCGGCGGCGTCCCGCTCGACGACGCCGCCGTCCGCGTCGAGGTCTCCGCCGGCGCGGGCGAGCGCGGCCGAGTTGAGCCAGAGCGAGTGGTAGTCCTTGGCCCACAGCGCCGCCGGCGTGTCGCCGCTGACGGCGTCGAGCGCCTCGCGGTCGGGTTTCTCGGCCCACTCCGCGTCGCGCCAGCCGGTGCCGCGGATCCACGTGCCGTGCCGCGGGTGGCGCGCGACGCGGTCGAGCGCCTCCGCGAGCGAGGCGGCGCCGTCGAGCCGGACGTCGCGCTGCGCGAGCGCCCAGGTCGGGAAGTGGACGTGCGCGTCCGTGAACGCGGGCAGCACGCAGCGCCCGCGCAGGTCGACGCGTTCCGGGCTGGGCAGCGCCCATTCGTGCGTGCCGACGCCGCCCGCGACGAGCGGCCCCGCGAGCGCGAGGGCCCCGCACGTCGCGAGCGACGGGTCCATCGTGCGGATGACGCCGTTGTCGAGGATCACGGCAGGGAGCGACCTTCGGTCCCGGGGCGCGGCGCGCTCACGGCGTCGCCGCCGTGACGCTCGGGGGCGTCGCGCGCGGGTAGCGGGCGCGGACGTCGTCGACGAACGAGGCCAGGCGGTCGGCCGTGGCCGCATCGTGGATCTCGAGCACGTTCTCCGCGTTGCGCTCGCCCGAGCGCGAGAAATTGAACGAGCCCGCGAAGACGATGTCGTCGGCGACGACGACCTTCGCGTGCATGAAGTCGTGCAGCGACTCGGGTGTCCACGGCGTCGAGCGCTTGCCCGAGAACGCGCCGCCCGCGAGCACGGTGGCGAGCAGCGGGATCTTCCACGCGCTCACGCCGTTCGTGCGCCACTGCCGGAAGACCTCGTCCACCTGGGTGTCGTCGATCACGCCGGCGACGTCGCAGCGTCGCTCGTTCACGATCTCGACGAGCGTGGCGAGGATTGGCCCCGAGGTCAGCACCGGCGAGGCGATGCGGATCCGGCGCCGGGCGCGTCCGAGCATCTTCGCCACCCGGTGGGAGAGCACGTCGCCGTACTCGGGGGTGAACCAGGCGCGCAGCTCGACGCCGCCGTCGACCGTGACCGGTCGCGGGTCGACGCGGCCGGTGTGCTCGACGCGGCCGGTCTGCCAGAGCTCGTCGAGGTTGAGGGTGTAGGCGCGCGCGAGCTGCGGCGCCCCGAGCACGCGCACGATCACGTTCTCCTGGTGGCACCACGAGTCGTCCGTCCAGTTCGTCGACCCCGTCCACACGTCGGTGCCGTCGCGCACGGCGTACTTGTGGTGCATGAGATCGGGGATCCCGGCGACGCCGCGCGTCGGGACGGGCAGCGCCTCGATCGCCTCCGGCTTCGTCTCGGGCGGCGGCGGGACGGGGATCGGCCCCGGATGGTCGACGTTGTAGGCGAGGCGGATCGCGACGCCGCGCTGCTGCGCCGCGAGCAGCGACGCGAGCACGAGCCCGCCTGCGTCGCTCTCGAAGCGGACGTCGTACAGCGCGAGGTCGAGCGTGTGCACGGCCGCGCCGAGAAAGCCGGCGAGCTCACGTGCGATGTCGGCCGGTCGCTGCCCGCCGTCCGTGAGCGTGCGCAGCTCGATCGGCATCAGGAGCGCTGCGCGCGCAACGCCGCCTTGCGAGCGCGCTTCGCCGCCTGGTACTCGAGCAGGGCCTGCGGCGAGTCGACGTCGCCGAGCGACGCGTGCGGCGGCACGAGTCCCGCCGCCGCCTCCACGCCGAAGCGCTTGGCGAGCACGGCGGCGATCGTCGTCACCTTCGTCGCGCCGAAGCCCGGCAGCTCCTCGAGCCGCCGTCGCAGGTCGTCGCCGTCGGCGGCCTCGCTCCACACGCGCGCCGCGTCGCCGCCGTACGTGCCGGCGATGACCGCGCAGTGCTCGCGCACGCGCCTCGCCATGCTCGCGGGGAAGCGGTGCAGCGCCGGCTTCGCGCGGAACGCCTGCTCGAGCTCCTCCGCGTCCATCGCCGCGATCCGGCTCGCGTCGAGGCCGCCGATCCGCCGGGAAAGCTCGAGCGGGGACGCGAACGCCTTCTGCGCGGGCACCTGCTGGTCGAGCACGAACCCGATCGTGAGCGCGAGCGGCTCCCGGGCGAGGAAGGCGTCGGCCTCGGGATCGCCGCTGAAGTGGAGGGCCGCCGGTCTCGTGGGTGCCATCGCCGGATCCTATCTCTGCGCTCCGCGGCCGGGGATCGCGTCGCTCCCTCTCCCCGGGTTCGCCGGAGTACCCTCCGCGCGTGGACCCGCTCGCCGCCCCCCTCACCGGGACCGACCGGCTCGACGCGGATCTCGGAGCCGGTCTGCGGCTGCCGTACGTGTCACCGCCGGGGTCACCGTCGCGCTCGAGGACATGCGCGAGCCGGGCTCGAACCCCGGGCTCGCGCAGCCGCTGTTGCCCGGCGACGTGGAGACGGCCTCCGGCTCCGAGGCGTCCGCCCGCTCGATCTGGCGCTCGAACCACCCCGTTCTCCTCGACCTCGTGCGGACGCCGGGTTTCTCGCCGGGCCCCGCCGCGCCGTCCTCGGGCCGTGAGCGTCCGCTACCGTCGCACGCGGTGAACCTGTTCCGCTTCATCCCCGGCTACGAGGACGAGATCTTCGTCGCCGGCAAGGAGCCGCTCCTGCTCCTGCTCCTGTCGTTCCTGCTCGCGTTCGCGCTCACCCGGCTCTACACGCGCCTCGCCCGCCGGCACGGGTGGGGCAGCGGCCGCCTCGCCGGCGTCCACGTGCACCACATGGTGCCCGGCCTCGTCCTCGTACTGCTCGCCGGGATGATCAGCTTCTCGAGCTACCGGAGTGCGGCCGTCGTCGACGTCTGCGCGATCGCGTTCGGGATCGGCGCGGCGCTCGTGCTCGACGAGTTCGCGCTCGTGTTCCACCTCGACGACGTGTACTGGGAGCACGAGGGCCGCCAGTCGGTGGTGGCGGCGGTGCTCGGCGCGGCGGCCGCGACGCTGATGCTCGTCGTCACGGCCCCGTTCGGCATCCACAACGGGGCGTTCGGGGAGCGCAGCCGCCTGTTCGCGTTCGCCTATCTCGCCTCCAACTCGCTGTACGCGATCGTCTCGCTGCTGAAGGGGAAGCCGTTCGTGGGGCTCGCCGCCATCTTCTTCCCGTTCGTCGGGCTCGTCGGCGCCGTGCGGCTCGCCCACCCTGCGTCGCCGTGGGCGCACCTGTTCTACGACGAGCACAAGCGCGAGCGGGCGCGGGAGCG
This sequence comes from Gaiella occulta, assembly GCF_003351045.1. Classification (GTDB taxonomy): domain Bacteria; phylum Actinomycetota; class Thermoleophilia; order Gaiellales; family Gaiellaceae; genus Gaiella; species Gaiella occulta. Next base: position 543,635 of record NZ_QQZY01000002.1, on the reverse strand, counting down.
GTTCAGACACTGCCCGGGCCAGCGCATGCGCAACCGGGTCGTCAACGCGCTCGGGGGCTTCCAGCACGGCCCGCACTCGCCCGGCGCATAGCCGGGCTGCTCGTCAGAGCGAGACGAGCAGGCCGAGCACGACGCCGAAGAGGAGGTGCGGAACCTCGCCTGCGCGAACGCCCGCCGGATGGAAGCGATCGGCCGGCAACGTCGGCGGCTCGACGAGACCCCAGGCCGCCGCCGGGGCCGGCCCGCCGACGAGGATTCCGGCCCCCCGTCCCGTAAGCCGATGCGTGGCACCTCGCTCTCCGCATCTCCACCATGCCCTGCGCGCATTCGTGCTCGGCGCCTTCGCGTTCCTGCTGCGCGAGCTCGACGAGGGCGGCGACCTGCCCGCGGCGTTCGTCGAGCACGAGCATCGCGGCGGGCCGGCGCTGTACGAGTACCGCCCTCTCGTGCGGCCCTTCGTCGAGGAGCGCGCCGAGCGGCTGCGGGGCCGCGACGACGCGACGCTCGCGCTCGAGGAGCTGTGCCGCGAGCCTGCCGCCGGGATCTTCGCGCGCGCCCACGCGGGCGCCCGCCCCTCCGAGGACGAGGCGCTGTTCCGCACGGTGCTGCTCGGACTGCTCGTCTCGACCGCCGAGGCGTGCGGAGGCTTCGACTGGGACGACGCGGCCTTCGACCGCGCCTACGCCGAGCTCGAGCGCTCGCTGTTCGGCGAGCGCCGCGCGTACGTCGCGGTGGCCCCTCTCGTCGGCCTCTCGGCCGGGACGCAGGTCAGGCTCGCACCCGGCCTGCGCGTGCGCGCGGTCGCCGACGGCGAGCTCGCGCGCCACTGGCCCGAGGCGTCGTCGATGCTGCCGCCCGGCTTCGGACACGAGGCCGACCGCTACTGCGTGCTCGAGCTGCGCGCGGGGCTCGGGCCGGGCGAGGACCCGCCCGACGCTCCGGCCGAGCTGGCCGACGCCGTCAGCGCCGTGCGCCTTGCGACGGCCGCGCCGCTGGCGGCCGGGCCGGTGCTGTTCGAGACGCTCGACGGGCGCCCGTTCGGGATCCGTCCGGTGCTCCCGATCGCCGCCACGCAGCCGCCCGGCGAGCCCACGCGGCTGGACGTCTTCCGCGGCGGCCTCGCGGGCGAGCTGCTCGCGCGTCTCGCTTGCGCCGACGCGGACACGCCGCTGGCGGAGGCTCTCGACCGCTGGGAGCTGTCGCTGTTCCAGCACGACCCGTTCCGCTCCGAGCAGGTGCGCTCGTCGCTCGCGGCTCTCCTCGGCGACACGTGGCCGCTCCGCGCCACCGTCCTGCTCGAGGACGACCCGCAGGCGCGGCGCGCGCTCCACGACGACCTCTCGTCGCTCGCGGCGGGTGGCGCCGCCTCGCCTGCCGCGGTGGACGCGGTGCGGCGGGCGCTCGTCGAGGTGCTCCGGCGCGCCGATCGCCGGTCGCTCGTACACGAGCTCGACGGCGCGCTGCTCGGCCTCGCCGAGCGGCCGCGGGTGCGCCTCGCCGTGTAGGCCCGGCCGCCCTTGAGGAGCGCCGGGGCGGGGACGCCGAGTACGCTCGTCCGATGGGCCGCCTGATCCTGCTCACCGGTGCGACGGGCTACGTGGGAGGGAGGCTCCTGCACGCGCTCGAGCGGCGCGGCGAGCGGGTGCGCTGCCTCTCGCGCCGGCCCGAGATGCTGCGCGGGCGGGTCGCCTCCGAGACCGAGGTGGTCGCGGGAGACGTGCTCCGGCCCGAGACGATCCCGCCCGCGCTCGACGGCGTCGACACCGTCTACTACCTCGTCCATTCGATGAGCTCGAGCCGGCCCTTCGACGAGGCCGACCGGATCGCGGCGGAGGCGTTCGCGCGGGCCGCGCGCGAGGTCGGGGTGCGGAAGATCGTCTACCTCGGCGGGCTCGGCGCCGGAGACCTCTCCGCGCACCTCGCGTCCCGCCAGGAGGTGGGCAGGATCCTGCGTTCCTCCGGCGTGCCGACGATCGAGCTCCGCGCGTCGATCGTGATCGGGTCGGGCAGCGCCTCGTTCGAGATGATTCGCGCGCTGGTCGAGAGGCTGCCGCTGATGGTGACCCCCCGCTGGGTGCGGGTGCGGGCCCAGCCGATCGCGATCGAGGACGTCCTCGCCTACCTGCTCGCGGCGCTCGACCACGAGCCGGACGGCGGCGAGCTCTACGAGATCGGCGGCGCCGACGCGCTCGCCTACGTCGACCTCATGCGCGAGTACGCGCGGCAGCGCGGGCTGCGCCGCACGATGATCCCGGTGCCCGTGCTCACGCCGCGGCTCTCGAGCCTGTGGCTGTGGCTCGTCACCCCGGTGTACGCAGGCGTCGGCCGCAAGCTCGTGGACTCGCTGCGCAACGAGACCGTCGTTCGCGACCGGAAGGCGCTCGAGGTCTTTCCCGTGCGGCCGCGAGGCGCGGCCGAGGCGATCGCACGGGCCCTGGCCTTCGAGGACGCGTCGATCGCCGAGACGCGCTGGTCGGACGAGGCGTTCGCGCAGCAGCAGTCCTACGGCGGCGTCCGCCACGGCTCGCGGCTCGTCGACGCGCGCACCCGCGCGGTGCCGGTGCCGCCGGAGCAGGCGTTCGCGCCCATCCAGCGGATCGGGGGCGAGAGCGGCTGGTACGCCGGCGCGCTGCTGTGGCGCCTGCGCGGGTTGCTGGACGCCCTCGTCGGCGGGCCCGGGCTGCGGCGCGGCAGGCGCGACCCCACCGGCGTCAGGGTCGGCGACACGATCGACTTCTGGCGCGTCGAGGCCTTCGAGCAGGACCGGCTGCTGCGCCTGGCCGCGGAGATGAGAGTGCCCGGGCGGGCGTGGCTGCAGTTCGAGGTCTCGCCGGACGGCCGCGGCGGCTCCGTCGTCACGCAGACGGCGATCTTCGATCCCGCCGGCCTCTTCGGCCTCGTCTACTGGTACGCCCTGTGGCCGTTCCACGGCTACATCTTCGGCGGCATGCTCCGGCAGCTGGCTGCCGCCATGCGCGCCGGCCATGCCGGCGGCCCGGGGCGGCCGCGCAGCTGACACCGAGCTGACACAGAGTTGGCACGGACCCGTTGCAGCTCCTCCCGTAGCGTTCGGGACATGGAGGAGGCCCGCAAGGTGATCGAGCGACTGGAGCGGATCGAGGCGCTCGACCGCGCGACGGCCGACCCGGCGGAGCTGCTCGCGGAGGTACGCGGCCTCCTCCACGACGCGGAGGCGTGGGTGCGGGTGGAAGGGGGTGACGAGGCCGAGGACGCGGTGGAGCGGTTGCGCAGGGCTCTCGCGCGGGAGGCTGTCGCCGTGTAGCGGCAGAGGACCGCTCCGCCGCGATCGCGCAGGCGTCGCCCTTCTCCCCCGGCCGATTGGGGCAGTAGGGTTGCGGCGTGATCACGCACTGGGACGAGGTCGAGGGCGTCCGGCGCGAGCGAGGGCACATCGCCGCGACGTGGCGGTCGCTCACCGGGTCGAGCTCGGTGACCGTGGGCGTGAGGCGGATCACGATCGATCCCGGCTGCTGGTCGACGCCGCTGCACATGGAGGGATCCGAGGAGGAGATCTTCTACGTGCTCGCCGGCGACGGCATCTCGCTCCAGGACGGCGGCGGCGGCGCGGAGGCATACGCGGTGGGTGCGGGCGACTGCCTCGTGCACCTGGCGCTCGAGCATGCGCACACGCTGCGGGCGGGCGACGCCGGCCTCGACGTGCTCGCGTTCGGGCAGCGCCACTACGCGGCGAACACGCTGCTGCCGCGCGCCGGCGTGTCGTGGCTCGGGCCCACCTGGGTGCTCGAGGGTGCGCCGGAGGACCATCCCTGGGCCCGCGAGGCGGCGCTCGGGCCGCCCGAGGTGGGCGCGCTCGCCGAGCGCCCGGCACGGATCGTGAACGTCGACGACGTCGAAGAGAGCGGGCGTACGGGGGCGACCGTGTCGCGGCGGAGCCGTGACCTCGGCAGCGCCGCCGGCTCGCTGCGCACGGGGATCGAGCTCTACGACGTCGACCCGGGCATGCTGATGAACCCGCCGCACAGCCATTCGGCCGAGGAGGAGATCTTCGTCGTTCTCGACGGCAGCGGCAGCGCCGAGCTTTGGCCCCACCCTCGCGCCGCCGCCGTCGCCGGGGGCGGGTCGAGCCCCGACGAGCAGCACCCCCTTCGCGCCGGACATGTGGTCGCGCGGCCGGCCGGCAGCGGGCGCCCGATGGGCGTCCGCGCCGGGCGCGACGGCCTGCGCGTGCTCGCCTATGGCACGCGCGACCCGAACGACATCACCTACTACCCTCGCTCAGGCAAGGTGAGCCTGCGCGGGGTCGGCGTGATCGGCCGCCTCGAGCAGCTCGACTACTGGGACGGAGAGGATTGACAGCGTCTTGAAGGAGAGCCGGGGACAGCGGTGAACGAGGGTGCGTCATGGGTTTCGTCCGTCTGCTGCCGCGGTCCGCGTCGCGAACCGAGAGCGCCGTCCTCGAGGCGGAGCTCGAGCGCGCGCCCGAGGTGCCCGTGAGCGACCTGCTCAGCGAGCCGCCGGAGCCCGCGCAGGACGCCGTCGTGTCCGCCGCCGCACCCGTGCTCACGCCGGCCCCCGTGCAGGTGCCGGCCCCCGTGGCCGCGGTGCCCGGCGCTACCGGCACGCGCGTGATCGTGCTCGCGAACCAGAAGGGTGGCGTCGCGAAGACGACGACGACGATCAACCTCGGTGTCGCGTTCAAGGAGATGGGCTACCGGGTGCTGCTCGTCGACCTCGATCCGCAGGGCAACCTGACGATGAGCCTGGGACTCAACCCCGACACGATCGAGACGTCGATGTTCGACGTGCTCGTGCGCAAGATCCCGATCTCGGACGTGATCGCGCGGCGCGAGGTCGACCTGGCCGTCGCATCGATCGACCTGGCGGGCGCGGAGCTCGCGCTGGCGGCGCTGATCGGCCGCGAGCGCTCGCTCGAGAAGGCGCTCGTCGAGGTGCGCGACCGCTACGACTTCATCCTCGTCGACACGCCGCCGTCGCTCGGCCTGCTCACGATCAACGCGTTCGTCGCCGCCACCGGCGTGATCGTGCCCGTCCAGTGCGAGTACCTCTCGCTGCGCGGCCTCGTGCAGCTCGAGAACACGCTCGCGATGGTGCGGGAGAACCTCAACCCGCGCGTCGGCGTGGAGGGGATCGTGCCGACCATGTACGACGGCCGCACGCTGCACGCGCGCGAGGCGGTCGAGATCCTCGAGGAGAACTTCGGCGACCTCGTCTACCGAACCCGCATCCGCAAGACGGTGCGCTACGCCGAGGCGCCCGTGAAGGGCAGCTCGGTGCTGAAGTACGACCCGGCGGGTGCCGCCGCGGAGGCGTACCGCGAGCTCGCAAGGGAGGTGCTCCATGGCACGCAAGCGCGCGAGCATGCGTGAGGGCCCGCTCGCCGAGCTCTTCCGGGCGACCGAGGCCGCGCAGCGCCGGCAGGGCGACGAGGGCGCGGCCGGGCCGGCGGCGCCCGCGCCCGACCAGCAGAGCCTGATCGAGCCCGCCGCCGCAGCGCAGCCGGTGCCGCCGCCCGTGCTCGATCCGCGTGAGCAGGCCGCGCTCGAGGAGACCGTCGAGCACGTCCACGACTTCGCCGAGGAGCCGCCCGCCCGCATGGAGCCCGAGCCGGAGCCGGAGGCCGCCGCGGCGCCGGCGCCCGCCCGCGCCGCGAAGGCCGCCCGTCGCGCCCCGGCGCCGAAGCCCGACCGGCCGTACGAGCCGCCGGCAAGCCGTTTCCTGCATTCGATGCCGGAGGGCGCTCCGCGCCTGAACGTCGGAGGCGAGGCCGCGTCGTATCTCGCGGTGATCCGCGTCGTCGGCGTCGGCGGCGGCGGCCTCAACGCCGTCAACCGCATGATGGACGCCGGCATCGCCCAGGTCGACTTCGTCGCGGTCAACACGGACATGCAGCAGCTCAACCTGTCGGATGCGCCCGTGAAGATCCACATCGGCGAGCAGCTGACGCAGGGCCTCGGCTCGGGCGCCGACCCGGAGACGGGGCGCAAGGCGGCGGAGGAGGCTTACGACCAGGTGCGCCATGCGCTGCGCGGCTCGGACATGGTGTTCGTGACCGCGGGCGAGGGCGGCGGCACCGGCACCGGAGCCGCGCCGGTGGTGGCGCGGATCGCCCGCGACCTCGGCGCGCTGACGGTGGGGATCGTGACGACGCCGTTCCGGTTCGAGGGCACGCGGCGCCGCCAGGCGGCGGACGCGGGCGTCGAGGCGCTCCGCGCAGCCTGCGACACGGTGATCGTGATCCCGAACGACCGCCTGCTCGAGGTGCTCGACCGCTCGACCTCCATGGTCGACGCGTTCAAGATCGCCGACGACGTGCTGCGACAGGGCGTCCAGGGCATCTGCGACCTGATCACGATGCCGGGGCTGATCAACCTCGACTTCGCCGACGTGCGCACGATCATGTCGGACGCCGGCTCGGCGCTGATGGGGATCGGCTACTCGGAGAGCGCGAACCGCGCGCGCGAGGCGGCCGAGCGCGCGCTCAAGTCGCCGCTCATCGACACGGAGATCGTGGGCGCCAAGGGCATCCTGCTCTCCATCGCCGGCGGCGAGGATCTGACCCTGCTCGAGGTCAACGAGGCGGCCGAGGTCGTGCGCCGGGCGGCGACCGACGACACGAACATCATCTTCGGCGCGACCGTCGACGAGCGCCTCAACGGCCAGGTGTGGGTGACCGTCATCGCCACCGGGCTCGGCGGCAGCCACCGCCGCGCCTACACGCCGTCGTCGCTTGCCGGCGCGGTCGCGGGCCCGCGCTCGTCGCCCCGCAGCAGCGACACGGAGCTGCCGAGCTTCCTGCGCTGACAGGCGGCCCCTCCTTCGCGGCACGGGTGGGACGCGGAGAGCCCGGATCGGGACGGAGCCGTGTGCTGCCGGAGCGTCCCCTCCGGCGTACGACTCCGTCCTCGCCCAGCCCGCCCCGCCGGCGCGGCGTCATGCCGATTCGAGCTGTGAGGGAGGCTCAGACGACCGGCGGGAGAACGGTTGCGCCGAAGGCGGCCGCGAGGCCGAGCGAGGCGGCGCCCGCGGCCGCGAGACGCACGTACGGGCGGCAGAGCCGCCCGGAGAGCAGCAGGCCGCCGGCGAGCCCGACGGCGACGGCGGTGAGCAGCTCGACCGCCGCGAAGGCGATGCCGACCGACAGCGCCGTGCCCGAGCCGATGCCCTGCGCGCCGAGCGCGAGCGCAACCGCGGCGCTCGCGACGCCGACGTTGCCCGGCGTGAGCGGCATCACGGCCGCGAGCTCGACCGCCGGGACGAGGATCAGCGCGGCCCGGAGGGGATGGTCGATGCCGAGCGCCGCCACGATCGCCGCCGCGGCGGCGACCTTCGTCGCGGCGCCGAGCAGCGCCCATGCGGCGACGACCGCGAGGTCTCGCGGCGAGGAGGCGAGCGCGCGGAAGGCGACGAGGATCTGGTCGAGGCGGCGCGGCAGCGCGACCCGCCGGGCCGTGCACGCGGCCGCAGCCGCGGCCACGACGACGGCGCCTGCCGCGAACAGCGGCCAGGCGGGGAGGACGCCGGCGGCGGAGCCGATCGCGACGAGCGCCCCGAGCCAGACGATGCGCGTGACGCCGACCGCGGCAGCCGCCCCGCCGACCGTCCAGCACCCTCCGGCGCTGACGCGGCCGAACAGGGCGATGCGTACGGCGGAGCCGATGTGGGCGGGTGCGACGGCGTTGAGCCCGCAGCCGATGCCGTAGCGCGCGCCGGCGTCGGCGATGCCGAGCGGGGTGCCGGCGGCGCGCAGCGCCGCGCGCCATGCGAGCGCGCCGCAGACACTGGTGCCCGCGAACGCGAGGCCGGCGGCCCAGAGCCAGGCGGGGCTCGCCGCACCGAGTCCGGCGATCGCGCTGCCGACACGGCCGCCGAGCAGCGAGGGGCTCGCGCAGAGCCCGGCGAGGACGGCGAGCGAAAGCCCTGCCGTCACCATATGCCGCGTGGAGTAGTGGCTTCGCATCAGGCCGCACTACGGGATTCGGCATCCCGGCGCTGCGGCTTGAGGATCGTCACGCTATCGAGGGTAGCTGCCGCTCGGACGCGCCGACGGCCGGGCTGCCCGCGTGTGCCACGGCGCGGCCCCTGCCGGCGGGCGCCGATCGAGCCGCCGCGCGGCCCGGCGTCCGCCGCGCCGCCCGGAGCTCGACGAGCCGCCGCGCGCCTCTACGCTCTGCGCATGCGTGGCGCCGTCGCAGCCGGCAATCCCCACACCGCCGCGGCGGGCGCGCGGGCGCTCGCGGCCGGCGGCAGCGCGGTCGACGCGGTCGTCGCCGCCGCGTTCGCGGGGTTCGTCGCGGAGGGGCCGCTGACCGGCCCTGCCGGCGGCGGCTTCCTGCTCGTCCGCGAGGCCGGCGGCGAACCGCTGCTGCTCGACTGCTTCTTCGCGGTGCCGTCGGTCGCCCGCGGCGTGATGGACGAGGTCGTGATCGACTTCGCCGGCGCGTCGACGCAGGTGTTCCACGTGGGAGAGGAGTCGGTCGCCGTGCCGGGGCTGGTCGCCGGCCTCGAGCACGCGCATCGGGCGCACGGGAGGCTCGCGTGGTGCGATCTCGTGCAGCCGGCGGTCGAGCTCGCTCGCCGCGGCGTCGAGATGAACGGCCCGCAGCGCTTCCTGCTCGAGATCCTCGTGCCGATCCTGGAGCGCAGCGAGGCCGGCCGCCTCATCTACGGCCGCCACGGCCGCGCCGAGACGGCCACGATGGCAGGCGGGCTCGAGCGGCTGCGCGACGACCCTGCCGCCGCCGTCGCCGAGCTGCTGCCCGAGCTCGCGGGCGACATCGCGTCCTACCGCCCGCGCGAGCTCGTGCCGCTCGAGGCGCGCTTCGCGGGCGTGCGGGTCGTCACGTGCCCCGCGCCGTCGCGCGGCGGCGCCGTCGTCGTCGCCGCGCTCGCGGAGCTCGACAGGATCGGCCTCGACCCGGAGCCGGGCAGCGCCCGCTGCGCGTCCGCGCTGGCGCACTCCCTGGCGGCGGGGTACGGCGGCGGCGCCGCGACCGCGCGCCCGACCGGGACGACGCACATCTCCGTGCTCGACGGCGACGGCAACGCGGCGGCGCTCTCGTCCACGCTCGGATCGGGCTCCGGCGTCTTCCGCAACGGCTTCCAGCTCAACAACATGCTCGGCGAGCTCGACGTGATCGGCAGCGAGCCGCGCCGGCCCGGCTCGCGGCTGCCGAGCATGATGGCGCCGACGCTCGTGCTCGATGCCGGCCGCCCGCGTCTCGTCGTCGGCAGCGCCGGCTCGGTGCGGCTGTCCGGCGCGATCGTGCAGACCATCGCGGCCGTGGTGGGGCAGGGGCTCTCCGTCGAGGACGCGATCGGCAGCCCGCGGCTGCACGTGGAGGAGGGCGCCGTCCACCTCGAGGGCGGGTGGACGGAGGCGGCTGCCGACCGCTTGCGGAGCGACGGCTGGCGCGTCGTGCCGTGGTCGGGGCGCAACCTCTTCTTCGGCGGCGTCTCGGCGGTGGAGCTGCGAGCGGACGGGCAGCTCGCCGCCGCGGGCGATCCACGGCGCGGCGGTCACGGGGTGGTCGTCCCGTGATCAGGATCCGCCCCGCGCAGCCGGGCGACGCGGGCCCGCTCGTGGAGCTGACGAGCCAGGTGAGCAGCGAGGAGGGCGCGTGGCTTCTGGCCTCCGAGGCCCGGCGCAGCGTCGGCGAGGAGAGGCGGTATCTGAAGGCGGTGCGGCGGGCTCATCAGCATGCCGCCGTGTACGTCGTCGTGGACGGGGAGAGGATCGTGGCGCGCCTGTCGCTCGCGCGCGACCCGCATCCCGCGAGCCGGCACGTCGCCGACCTGGGGCTAATGGTCGCCGCCTCGCACCGCCGGCGCGGCATCGGGAGATCGCTGCTCGAGCAGGCGGTCGTGTGGGCGCGCGGCGCGGGCGTGACGAAGCTCGAGCTGCACGTCTTCCCGTGGAACGAGCCCGCGATCCGCCTCTACGAGACGTTCGGCTTCACCCGCGAGGGGCTGCGCAGAGGCCACTACGTGCGGGACGGCGTGCAGGTCGACGTGATCCTGATGGCCTACCACGTGCCCGCCTGACCCTGCGGGCGACCGGCTCCGCCCTCCACCGCCGTCGTCTCTCATGACAACAGCATGGCGCACGACGTGTGCCGTGTCCGTGCCGCCTGTGCGCCGGCTTCGTGACGGAGCGCGTCAGTCCGGGCGCAGTGCGCGCGGCAGCACGAGCGCCGTCAGCGTGGCGCCGCCGGCCGCGAGCGCGCTCCAGCACGCGACGCCGGTTTCGAGCGTCGCGAGCGCCCCGGTGGGAAACGTCGCCGGCCCGGGGGGCGCGAGCAGGCGGGCGAGCTCCTGCAACCCGGGGTTGTGGCCGATCAGCATCACCGCCGCGGCCTCGTCGGGAAGGGCGCGCACCCGCTCGAGCAGGTCGTTCGCGGAGGCGTGGTAGAGGCCGGGTTCGACGCGCACGCGCGGGCCGCCGAGGGCGGGCAGCACGCGGTCGAGGGTGGCGCGGGCACGGGCGGCGCTCGAGCACAGCACGAGATCCGGCCTGACGCCGTGCTCCTCGATCCAGCGCGCCGTCGCCCGCGCCGCCTTGCGCCCGCGTGGCGCGAGCGGGCGCTCGTGGTCGTCGAGCTGCGGGTCGTCCCGGCTCGACTTCGCGTGGCGCAGCAGGTAGAGGCGCCTGGTCACCGCGCGCCGTCCGCGTGCAGTGCCCGCGTGAAGGCGGCGACGCACCACCGGTGCCGCTCGCCGGGGACCGGCGAGTCGCGCCGCCAGGCGCCGCCGAGCACACGAGCGACGAGCGCGCGATCAGGCACCGCGCCTCCAGCCCCGCACGAGCGACTGCTGCGCGTCCGTCTCCGGCGAGCGACGGGCGCCGGGGATGCCGGCCCGCAACTGCGCGATCCGCGCGAAGGCGGCGCCATGGTCGGCGATCGGCCTGCGCACGTGCCGCGCGCGCTCGAGCAGCGCCGCGTACGGCTCGAGCTCGCCGGGCTCGGTGAGGTCGACGAACAGGGTCACGCCCGCGGCCTCGAGCTGCGCCGTGCGCCGCGGCGTCTCCCGCGCGGCGGATGCGCCGGGGTAGGGCCCGGCGAGCAGCCGGTCGGCGACCTCGTAGGCGCGGGCAAGCGCTGGCACCGGGCGAGCGTACCCGGGGCTAGCGCCGGGCGCTCGGCCGCGTGATGCGTCCGGCGCGTCCACCGTTCTCGTCGCGGCTGAACGCCGACAGCTGCAGGAGCTCGGCGGCGAGCGCGAGCCCGGAGCCGATCACGCCGGGGCCCTGCAGCCGCACGTCGTCGCCGAGGCCGGCCGACCGCTGCTCCGCACGGGGCGCGTCGGCGATCTCGTCGAGGAAGCCGGCGATCCGCGCCGGATGGGTGGCGGGCCCGTCGAGCTGTTCGAGCGCATCGAGCAGGTAGCCGCGCCGCAGCTTCGGCCACAGCCGGGCGAACGCCTCGGGGCGCGAGACCCAGTCGAGGCAGAGCGTGTCGCCGATGCCGAGCACGGCGCCGCACTGGCCGGGCTCGAGCGGGAACGCGTGCTCGAGCGCCCTGAGAGCGCCGGAGTGCGAGCGGAACGTGTCCGCGTTCGCCGCCGTCGGCGATTCCACGCGCATGCGCGCCGCCTTCTCGTGGACGGCGTCCCACACCTCGGCCTGCGCGAGACCGCGGGCGAGCGGGGCGGAGGCGAGCCTCTCCGCCTTGCGGCGGCGCAGCTCCGGGTGGGAGGCGTGCGCGGCGGAGCCGAAGAGATGCGAGCGGCGCGACCAGCGTCCCTGCTCGACGCAGGAGACGGGGATCGGCAGCGTCGAGCGCGCCTCGACGAGCACCGTGACGTTGAGGATGCGGTTCTGCTTGGCGCCGACGAGCTCCTCGCCGTCGTAGAGCAGCACGCGCTCGTCGAGCGGGTTGGCGACGGCGAGCTCGGGCACGCTGCCGTCGTCGCTCACCTCGGTGATGCGCAGGCCGCGCGGGAGCGCCTCGTCGAGGGTGAGGTAGGCGGCGACCGGCGTCCGGCGTGGGAACAGCGCGGTGACGACGATGCCCCGCTGCTCGCGCGGCTCGCCGAGCTGAAGCGTCTGCTGGATCATGGCGGGCTCCTTTCCCTGTCGGCGAGGAGTCCGCGTCGGGCGCCCGCGCTCTTACGGCCTCGCGTGCGGCGGCTCGCGCCGCGCCGCGAGCTCCTCGCGCACCGCCTGCCAGGCGGCGCCGGCGGAGAAGCCGCGCCGCACGAGGAACGCGACGGCCCTGCGCCGGGCGGCGTCGTCGGCGACCGCCCGGCGGGCGAGCGCGGCGCGCGCGAGCTCCGCCTCGTCCTCGTCGCCGTAGGCGTCTCGCAGGGCCGCCTGCGCGTGCTCGGCGCCGATCCCGCGCGCTCGCAGTGTCTGCTCGGCCCGCCGCCTGCCGTAGCCGCGCCCGCGCATGCCGCGGGCGAGCCGGCCCGCGAGCTCGGCGTCGTCCAGGTACCCGTAGCCGGCGGCCGCGGCGATCGCCTCGCGCGCGAGCGCCTCGGGCACGTCGCGTGCCGCCAGCTTGCGCTCGATCTCGCTGACCGACTGCGCCTTCGCCGCGAGCGAGCGCACGACGAACAGACGCGCCCGCGTGCGGGCGACGGCCTCTTCGATCGCGATGCGGCGGGCGTCGTCGATCTCGTCGCCGTCGGCGGCGCCGATCTCGGCGAGGGCGTCCGGCTCGACGCGCAGCCATGCCTTCCCGTCGAGCCGCAGCGCGACGGAGCGTGCGCGCCGCCTGCCGCGCTCCCCGTCGCCGTCGTGCTCGATCGTGAGCCGTGCCACACCGCGAGGCTACGCGAGCCCGCGCCCGCCGGGCCGCCCGGCAGCGTTCGCCGGGCACGCCGTCGCGCGGACAGGCAGAGTTGCGTCATGAGGGATCCCGACCGCAACGTCGTCGGCGGCGACCTGCTGCCGTGCTCGAGCGAGCCGCTGACGGGTTTCTTCCGCAACGGCTGCTGCTCGACAGGCTCGGAGGACGCCGGCAGCCACACGGTCTGCGCCGTGATGACCGAGGAGTTCCTCGCGTTCAGCTTGCGGGCGGGGAACGACCTGTCGACGCCGCGCCCGCAGTGGGGCTTTCCCGGCCTGCAGCCGGGCGACCGCTGGTGCGTGTGCGCGGCGCGCTGGCTGGAGGCGTACCGCGCGGGCGCGGCGGCGCCGGTGGTGCTCGGCGCGACGCACGAGCGCGCGCTCGAGATCGTGCCGATCGAGGCGCTCACCGCCCACGCGGCAGCGTAGCGCGCTGCCGGCCGCGCACGTGTTGTGCGCAATTTGCGGAGATTTCGGCGCGGGGGATCTTGCCAGGGGCGCTGGCGCCCCGTAGCTTCCCGTGTGCACCGAGCACGGGGCACCTGAGGTTGAAGGCCTCCCGAGCGACTGAAGCGCAAGCGACGGTTGGTCGGGTGGCTGGACGAGGGAGCCACCGGCCCGGTGCATTTTTTCTTGCCCCGGCATCCGCCCCCCGGGGCGCCGGCGCCCCGGGGGCCGCGGTGGGGATCAGCCGCCCGGCCGCGCCCGCGCGAGGACGACGACGGGGATGGCGCGGGTCGTGCGCCGCTCGTAGGCGGCGTAGCCCGGGTAGGTCGCGACGATCGCGGGCCAGAGGCGGGCGCGCTCCTCGGCGCCGGCCGTGCGCGCCGTCACCTCGTGGCGCTCCCTGCCGATCGTCACGGTCGCCTCCGGGTGCGCGCGCAGGTTGAGCAGCCAGCCCGGCGCGCGCTCCTCGCCGCCGTTGGAGCCGACCACGAGCAGGTCGTCGCCGTCGCGGAAGTAGGTGAGCGGCGTCGTGCGCGCCGTGCCCGTCCGCCGCCCCGTGGTCGTGAGCAGCAGCACGGGCATGCCGGCGACGCGGCCGAGCACGCGGCCGCCGCTTGCCCGGTAGACGAGCCGGTGCGCGCGGCCCATCGTCTTGATCGCCGCCCGGCGCAGGCCCATCGCGTCCCGGTCCGCTAGGCCGTCACGGCGTAGGCGCGCTGCCGTGCGGGCCGCGCTTCGAGGCGGTCGACGTACGGAACGATGCCGGCGGGCAGCTCGGCGAGCTCCGCGCTGCGGGCGAAGCCGAGCACGGCGCCGGCGACGATGTCGGCGACCGAGAACGTGTCCGCGACGAGGTGCTCGCCCGCTCCGACGGCCGTCTCGAGCGGCGCCACCGCGGCGACGAAGCGCGCGCGGGCGCGATCGACGATGCCGGCGTCGGGCTCGCCCTCGTCCTTCCAGCGCTGCCGCGCGATGTCGACGAGCGGGGCCTCGAGCTCGGTCATCGCGTAGAAGCACCACTGGTACTGCAGCGCGCGCTCGTGCGAGCCGGGGGCCGCGACGAGCCCGGCGTCCGGGTGCAGGTCGGCGACGTGGAGGACGAGCGCGGCCGACTCGAACAGGGGGCCGCCGTCGCTCTCGAGCACCGGCGCGCGGCCGAGCGGGTGCAGGGCGCGGTACTCGGGCGTCTGCTTGTGCTCGCGGGAGATGACCGTGAGGTCGTAGGGGGCGCCGATCTCCTCGAGCAGCCAGAGGACGCGGGTCGAGCGGGAGCGGGGCTGATGGTAGAGGCGCATGCCGCGACACTACCGCGCCGCCCCTGGCGCCGTCGCGCGGTTTGCGCTTCCGGAGGCGGCTTGCTAGGTTCGTGTCGCGATGTTGCTCGACGGCTAGGTCATCCGCTGCCGCGGGCCCCCTCCGGGAGGGCCTCGCAGCCGTACCGTCCTCGGTCGTCTCGTCCTGGAAGGAGCAACGTCATGCAGCACGCCGCCGGCTCGCCCGCATCCGTGCCCGCCGTCGAGGTGGAGGGGTTGCGCAAGGAGTTCCGCCGCCGTATCCGCGCGCAGGAGGCGGGACGGTTCAGGCGCCGCTACCGCGCCATGCCGGCGCTGAAGGACGTCACGTTCACGATGGAGCGCGGCGAGTGCGTCGCCGTCCTCGGCCAGAACGGGTCGGGCAAGTCGACGCTCGTGCGCCTGCTCTCCACCCTGCTGCTGCACGACGGCGGCAGCGCCCGCGTGTTCGGCCACGACGTGTTCACCGACCAGCGTGCCGTGCAGCGGCTCGTCAACCGCGTGTCGGTGGAGGCGTCGTTCTTCAAGAAGATGTCGGCGGCCGAGAACCTCGGCTATGCGGCGCGCTTCTACGGCATGACGTCCGCCGACACGCGCGAGGCGATCCCGCACATCCTCGGGCGCGTCGGCTTCCCGCCGGAGCGGCGCGGCGAGCCGATGGAGAACCTGAGCCGCGGCATGCAGCAGAAGGTGGCGCTCGCCCGGGCGCTCCTGACGAGCCCGGTGCTGCTCCTGCTCGACGAGCCGACGACCGGCCTCGATCCGCGCTCGAAGCGCGAGGTGCAGGAGTTCGTGCGCGAGGTGCGCGCGCAGCACGACGCGACGATCCTGCTCTGCACGCACGATCTCGCGGAGGCGGAGGCGCTGGCGGACAGGATCGGGGTGCTCGACCGCGGCGAGCTGCTCGCGCTCGAGCCGGCCGCCGAGCTGATGCGCCGCTACGGCGCCGCGACGCTCGAGGAGGCGTTCTTCGCCGCCACCGGGCGCACGTTCGAGGACGAGGGAGGAGACGACGAGAGGGAGGTGTTCGCCTGATGCGCGCCATCGCCGTGTCTCTGCGGCACGAGCTGATCGGGCTCGGCGGCGTCGTCGAGCGCAACGTGTATCTCACGCGCCGCTACATCTGGTGGGATCTCGCGTTCTTCGTGTGGACGGTGGCGAACACGCTCACGATCGTGTTCATCGCGAAGGGCATCGACGCGACGGGCGGCTCGATCGACGTCGAGCGGGCGACGGCGACGCTGCTCATCGGCGCCGTCGTGTGGGCGTACCTCGGCATCATCTTCGAGTTCATCACCGAGACGGTGGCGTGGGAGCGCTGGGAGGGCACGATCGAGTACACGTTCATGGCGCCGCTGTCGCGGGCCATGCACCTGGGCGGTTCGGGCGTGTTCGCGGTGCTGTACGGCCTCGTCCGCGCGATCCTGCTGTTCTTCGTGGTGGCGCTGTTCTTCGGGCTGTCGCTGCCGGACGCGAACTTCGCGGCGGCGCTCGTGATCCTGCTCGTCGCGTCGGTGTCGTTCTTCGGCATCGGCATGATGACGGCGGTGCTGCCGCTGATCTCGCCCGAGAAGGGCGCGCAGCTCGGCTTCGTGGCGCAGGGGATGCTGCTCGTCGTCTCGGGCGTCTACTACCCGGTGAGCGTGCTGCCGACGTGGATGGAGTGGGTCTCGAAGATCTCGCCGGCGACGTACGCGCTGCGCGGCATCCGCGCCTCGATTCTCGAGGGCGAGGGCGTCGCGTGGGGGAACGTGTGGCCGCTGCTCGTGATCGGCGTCGTCTCGATCCCGCTCGGCCTCGGCGTGTTCCGACGAGGCGAGATCTACGCGAAGCGGCACGGCAAGCTGAAGCGATCGGGGTGAGCGGGGCGGCGGCGCCGCGAGGCGCCGTTCGCCCGCCGTCTGGCCTCGTAAGATCGAGACGTGTCCGGCCTGACTCTCTCTGCGATGCACGATGCGAGGGACGCGGAGGACACGAGATTGCTCGCGGCCGGCGAGATCGGCCTGCTCGTCGAGAGCTACTACGGCGTGATCATCGACCGCTGCCGCGCGAAGGCGCGCGGCAACGAGGAGGCGGCGCTCGAGATCGCGGGCGCGGTCGCGGAGCGGCTGCTGTCGGAGCTGAAGCGCGGCCGCGCCTACCGGGTGCCGTTCCGCGTCGTCGTGCACAAGGTGATCGACTGGAAGGCGGCCGAGCACTACCGGCGGCGGGACGTGGCGATCGTCGAGCTCGACGAGGACCACGTCGACGGGTCGGCCGCCGACCCGTTCGCGAAGTTCGAGAGCGACTACGACCTCGACCTGCTGTTCGAGGGGCTGTCGCCGCGCGAGCGCCAGGTGATGGAGCTGCGCTGGCGCGAGGGGCTCGCGATCGAGCAGGTCGCGCAGCGGCTCGAGATGACCCGCAACGCGGTCGACCAGGCGCTGCACCGCGCGCTCGTCAGGCTCCGTGAGAAGGTCTGCGCATGAGCGGCACGAGCGTCGAGAGGCTGTTCGACGAGTTCGCGGCCGCGTACGCGCGCGGCGAGCGGCCGGATGTGGCGGCTGTGCTGGCGCGGGCCGGGGAGGAGGCGGACGCGCTCGCATCGCTTCTCGACGCGTTCCTCGCCGCCGTGCCGGCGCGGGAGACGAGGGCGGAGGACGTCGAGCTGATGCAGGCGCGGCTCGCGGGCGAGCCGCCGCTCCTCGCGCTGCGGCTGCGGCGCCGGCTCACGCGCGACGCCGTCGTCGACGCGCTGATGGGCCTGCTCCGGCTCGACCCGGGCAAGCGCACGAAGGTGCGCGCGTACTTCTCCGACCTCGAGGCCGGCGTGCTCGACCCGAAGGGCGTCGCTCCGGCGGTGTGGGACGCGCTCGGCAAGGTCCTCGGCGCCGACGCGGTCGCCCGCGCGCTCGCCGGCGGCAAGGGTGTCTCGCTCTCGGTCGAGACGGCGTACTACCGGGTGGCCGGCAAGCCCGAGCTCGCCGGCGCGGATGCGGTGGCGCCCGCGCCGCCCGCCGCCGGGCCGGATCGACCCGACGAGATCGACCGCCTCTTTACTTCCGGCAACTGAGGGTCGATGATGGACGCGTCCGTGACGAGCACCTACGAGGATCCGCGCGCGCATGCCGTCCGCGAGCGATACCTCGACATCTTCGGCGGGCCCGAGCTGCCCGTCCCCGTCGAGGCGATCGCCGAGGACATGCTCGGCCTGCGCATCGAGGAGAGCTGGGAGCTCGGCGACTGCTCCGGCGTGCTGCTGCCCTCCAGGCGGCGGATCCTGCTCAACGCCGCCGAGCGCGCGCACGGCGACGTGCCGATCCGCCGCCACCGCTTCACGGTCGCCCACGAGGTCGGCCACTGGGTGTGCCACTGCCTGGAGGGGCGGGCGGCCGTGCAGCCCGCGGCGCTGTGCCGCAAGGTCGACCTGCGGCTCGACGCCGATCGGGCGCTCGAGCGCGAGGCGAACATCTTCGCGAGCGAGCTGCTGATGCCGGAGGCGGCGGTGCGGGCGGTGTGGGGGGAGCTCGTGGCCCAGAGCCACGAAGTCGATCCGGCGGCCGTGTGCGCCGAGCGCCTGGATGTGTCGCCGGTCGCGATGGGGTGGCGGCTGTTCAACCTCGGGCTGGTGGAGGAGAGGCCGGTTTGAGCGGTGAGCCTGCCCTGGGCAGCTTGGCGCGGCGCGGCGCGGCGCGGCGCGGCTTCCGTCATCGAAGACGATCTCGAGCGCGACGTACTCGTTGCGAGCCGCTTCCGCTTGCGTGAGGGTCGGGTACTCGCCGAGCAGGTTGCCGGTCGGCTTGCTGATCAGGACGTACATGGGCTCAGCGTCCATCGTCACATCGAACCATCCGTTCGAGAAGGAGGCCCGGAGCGGCCCAGACCGTCACATGGCCGGCTCGACCGGTGGCCGCCCAGGCGGAGCCGGACGTCGACAGATCGAGAATCGCCGTGAGGGGGCGGAGGCCGAACCGTCGCCGAACACGGTCGAGCGCGGTACGGGATCGAAAGACGGAGATCCCGGTCGCGCGCACGAACAGCGCACGCGGATAGGGCAGCCCGAGCGCTTCGTGGGAGCGAACGTCGTCCAGCGCCGGTGCGCAGGCGCGAACCGCCCGGTACACGTGGCCGTCGAGTGCGGCGCCGTCGTGCCATGGACTCGGGTGTGCCCGACCGAGCGAGCGTCCCACTACGGCGCGGTCGACTGCTCGGTCTCCTCGTCGGCTGCAGGATGGACCTCGCCGAGGACACGCGCGATCGCGTGCGCCTCGTCGCTGTCGTCGTCGAAGAGGATGCCTTCGACCGCGGGCACGGTCCACGGGCTTCCATGCGGGTCGATCGCGGGAGGCTCGTGTGTGGATGCGCGCTCAGCCACCGCGCGTCTCCATGCCTGGTTGATCCGCGCCGCACTCGGTCACGTCCATAGGAGGCCGCGGGAACGGCGACTCGCTCGGGCGGGGTTGGGGCGTGGTCGCTGGCTTCTGAATCGCCGGCCATCAGAAGACCTCTCTCCCGGCGAGTGTAGCGGCCTCGATCGTGATCAGCCCGAGTCCGAGCAGGAGCAGGCGGAAGGCCCATCGGATCTGGTCGACCTCGAGGTCGTTCGTTCTCCGCTCACGCGCGACCGCGACGATCACGCCCTGCGCGGCCTCGCCACGGACGTCCTCGGGTGGCTCTTGCCATGTCGTCGGCGCGCACCGGCGGCTGGGCAGGTTCGGGCTGGTCGAGGAGCGGCCGGCTGGTCATCCGGAGAGGGTCGGCTCGTGAGTCGTCTACCAGCCTGCGGGCTTGCGGATCTCGCCCCTGGCGTCGCGGAGGACGTCGGGGAACTGGCTGGCTGCGAGCGGTCCTTTGCGAATCGACCTCTTGAACGTCGCGACCTTCGAAAGCTCGACCGAGAACTTCGGATGCGGGTTCAGCAGCCCGACCGGGAGCCGCAACTCTTTCGTCACGATCTGGATCGGAAGCACGAGATCAGAGTCGTTGGACATCACGGCAGCGACCTCAAAGTCACCGCGAAAAGCGTCAGCGAGCAACAGCGAGGCGAGGTTGACGTCGGACCCCTTCTCCTCGGTCTTGATCACCTCGGCCGTGCGCTGCCAGCCCTGCGGGGTCGCGAGCGGCATCCGCACACGGCTCGAGAGAAACGAGCCGTAGTGGACGGATACGGTTGGAAGCGTCTCGAGCGCCCGGATGAACGTCTGCTGGCGCTGGCTCTTCGTCCGGTCGTCAGGCGAGTCCTGAACGAGAGCCGTGAAGTAGCGGACCCGATGGATCTCGTTTCTCGGCAGGAGCAGCTCGCAGAGCCGCTCCAGGTTCAGCCATTTGTACGGCGTCTTGCGGATCGAGCCGTAGTAGAGGTTGAAGCCGTCGACGTAGACGTTCGTTTGCATCTTAGAGAACAGTACCAGTGCGGTCGGCGCGTAGCTACCCGGAAAATGCTGAGGCCGCCTTGCGGCGGCCTCGCGCCCTGCCACCGAAGCGACAGGGGGGATCTACGCTCGGACGGTAGCACATCCTCGGGACGTGCACGCGTCCGTACGATCGGAATTATCGGCAGGCTCTCCTCTGTGCCTGAGCGGCCGCTGGAGCACGCGGCTTGATGGTCACCGCCTTCTTGGGCGGTCGCGGTCTTTCCGAGGGCGGGACGAGGTCGGGGCTGAGGGTTGCCGCGAGCCGCAGAGCTCGTTGGTCCTTGTCGTAGGTCGCTGTCAGGTCGAAGGCGGCGAAGAGCTCGCTCAGCTCGTCGGGTGGCGCCTGTCGCATGGCGGCGCGGAGGCCGGGCACAGAGTCGAGCAGCGCCTCGATCTCCTGCGCGGTCGGCGCGGTGGGCCGGGCGGCTTGCAGTTGGGCGACTCGCTCATCGGCGGCGCCGCGGCGGGCGCTGAGTTCTTCGATGCGCTGCGTGGCGAGCGCGACGACGGGGTGGCAGGGGTCGTCGTGTTCTACGAGGCGGAGCGCTTGACCCGAGAGCTCGACCTGACCTGGCGCGGTGCTCACGGGCGTGCGCGCCGGCTGTCGCGCTGCAGGTAGTGGGCTCCGGGGCCCAGGGTGGACGCTTCGTCGTCGGGGTTGAGGAGCGAGCAGCGGTCGATCGAGAGGCAGCCGCAGCCGATGCAGGTGGTGAGTCGGTTGCGGAGCGATTGGAGCGTGGCGATGCGGTGGTCGATGTCGATGCGCCAGGCGCGGGCGAGGCGTTCCCAATCGCGGCGGTTTGGCGTGCGTTGCGACGGCAGTGTTTCGAGTGCTGCCCGGATCTGCTCGAGCGGGATGCCGGCGGCGCGGCCCGCCTGGACGAGAGCGACTCGGCGCAGGGTGGCGCGGTCGTAGCGGCGCTGGTTGCCGCTCGTGCGATGGGCGCCGATCAGTCCCTGCGCCTCGTAAAAGCGGAGCGCGGAGGGAGCGACGCCGCTGCGGGAGGAGACTTCGCCGATGGTCAGCTCGTTGATCACTTGACTTCAACATTACTTGAGGTTCTAGCCTTCGAGGAGCGATGAACGCGCGCTGCTTCCTCATCTACGCGCTCGCCCCGGGGGGGACGACGGCGCGGGACGCGAACGACCGGCTGAACGACTACGTCGCCGATCGGCGGCGAGGGCTCGCAGTCTGGCACGACCACTTCGTCGGCGTGCATGGCGGCACGGTCGTGCTCGACGTTCGCTCGGACGAAGAGCAGGCACTGCTCGACGATCCCGGTCCGCTCATCGGCTGGCAGGTCTCGGTTCACCCGTTGACGTTCTCGCTCTCTGCCGTCGGGTTCGCGGCGCAGACGTCGTTCACGCTCGAGCGTTACCGCGGCGTCAGCCTGGACGAGCTGACCGCGGCCGAGCCTGCCGATCCCCGCTTCTGGTGGCAAAGGAGGACCGCATGACCACTCTGTGCGCCGAGAACCCATAGTTAGGCAGAGGACATGAGTTCCGAGGTCCGCGCGAGGTAGGTGCGCGTGGAGTGCGCGATCCCGGACGGGCACGTCGGATTCCTTCGGCTTGGCACGTGAAGGATCCGCAAAGGCGTCCCGGCGCTGGTCGCAACGGTGCCAGAGGATCGGGCTACTCATCGAGCCTCCTCTTGACGTTGCATCTATGCCACGCTAGGATGTGGCGGCTATGCCACGCTGAACTGTGGGAAGGAGCGGCGGGTGCCGAAGCGATTGGACACGAGCTACCACAAGCGGATGCTGGCGTCCCGGATGGAGGATCCCGAGTTCCGGGCCGAATACAAGCGCGCCCGTCGAGAGATCGACCAGGTGGACTCCGTGGTCCGCCAGCTCGACGAGCTGCGCGAAGCCGCCGGGCTCTCGAAGGCCGAGCTCGCCCGCCGCATCGGCCGCGACCCGTCGAGCATCCGCCGGCTCTTCACGGCGCAGGCCAACCCGGAGCTGCTGCTGGTCGCGTCGATCGCGGAGGACCTCGACGCCGAGGTCCGCATCGTCCCGCGGTCGACCGGTCGGCGCCGCAAGGCCGCGGCGTAGAAGACACGCCCGGGTCGCGTCGTAGACTCGGGCCGCGGCCTGGGACGTCGTCTACTACGAGGCTGCCGACGGGAGCGTGCCGGCGATCGAGTTCCTCGACGGCTGCCCGGTCAAGGTTGCTGCGAACCTGCTCGCGGTCCTCGACGCCGTCGCCGAAGCGCCGCCGCCGCGGTACTCCGGCGGCGGCAAGTGGGAGGCGATGCACGGCCCGATGGGCGGCTACTACGAGGTGCGAGCTACCGGCCCGAAGCGGGAGCAGTTCCGGCTCTTCTGCCTTCTCGAGAACGCCGAGGGCGACGAGCTCGCCCGCCGCGGGTTCGACGGCCCGGTAATCGCGGTGATCACTGGCCTCCGCAAGCCGTGGCGAACGACTTTCGGGGAACGTGACAACCGCGCTGTTCGCTCGCTCGGCGACGAGCACCTGTCGAACTACCCGCGGCACGTCGCCAAGTAGCGATGCCGTGGCCGGATGCCGCGCCGCAGCCTATCGAGGCAGTTGTCCGCTCACAGTCGTCTCGTGTCGGCTCGTCTTCAGCGACTTCTCAGCCTCGATCCACCGCGCGGCGGCGCGTACCTCATTCGCGGAGCAGCCGTTCGACCATTGACCGAGTCGTGCCGGCTCGCCCCGCGGCGGCGGCCCGCAAGCGCTGCGGCGTGGTTAGCGCACGGTCGACGGCCTGCCGGACGGCCATCTCGATTTGCTCGTGCTGCGTCCCGGCCTCGAGTGCGTCGAGGATGGTTCGTTCCGGGGAGGTGGTCGGGAGACCGTGGACTCGGCGGACATCTCCGTCGGCGAGCGGTTCGCGCGGATAGTGGAAGTGCACGCCGACCGGCGCGGCCCGGTGGCGGTAGCGGCGGGGAAGGGTGAGGTGGATCTTGGACGGCACGGCGTCCGACAGCTCGTAGAGCTCGAGCGCGCTTTCGTGGGAGACGACGGCGATCTCACGGCCGGCGAGCACCCACGCGGCCGCGACGTGATCGAACGGGGACGAAGGGTAGAAGCGCAGCCGGTACAGTCCGCGGCCGGCGCGCTCGAGGCGTCCGCCTTCGCGAGCGTGGTGCCGGAGGGCGTTGCGGTGGAATCCGGCCTGCTCCGCCTGGGCGGTGGTCACGTATCCAGCCTGCGACTCGGCGACGCGGCCGAGAATCTCCCAGCGATCCTGGTCATCCATTTGCACAACTATACCGTGCAAAACCATGACCATCGGCTCTATCTCAGAGGCGGAGGCTCACCTGCGAGGACCGCTCGCCGCTCGCGGCGCATGTTATTCTTTACTCGTGGCGAAGCGAGTCAAGATCACGCGAAGGCGTGGTTTCACGCGGCTCTCGAGCAAGCGCCAGGTGACGATTCCGCTGCAGGCGCTCGAGGCGACGGGGCTCGGGCCGGGCGACGAGTTGAAGGTCGAGGTGGATCCGGCCGGCCGAATCGTGCTCAGCCCGGCGGCCCGGATGACCGATCGGAGGCAGGCGATCGAGCGCACCTCGGGCAGCCTTGCCGGTGTCTATGCGCCAGGAGGTCTCGAGCGGCTGCGGGACGGGTGGCGCTGATCGTCCTCGACGCGAGCGTCGTGATCGCCCACCTCGATCGCGACGACGCGCTCCATCTGTCGGCGACGAGCACGCTGCTGGAGTATGCAGGAGACGATCTGCGGCTACCGGCGTCGGCCTACGCCGAGTTGCTCGTCGATCCGGCCCGGAAGGGGAGGCTGGACGAGGCCCGGGATGCGATCGCGGCGCTCCGGCTTCAGATCGTCCCGGTCGACCGCCTGCTGGCGGAGCGGGCTGCAAGCTTGTGCGCTCGAGAGCGGGGACTGAGGCTGCCGGACGCGCTCGTCCTTGCCTGTGGCGAGCACCTCGCTGCCGATGCGATCGTGACCGCCGACCGTCGCTGGCGCCGCTTCGAGCGCGTCAGGCTGATCGGTTGACGGCGCGCGTTGCCGGCGACCACGATTCTTCCAGAGCTACGAGGGCAGATCCAGCACGGTCTCGATGTCGACGCCAGCCTCGACTTCCACGCGGCGGTCGTCGCTCGCCCCTCTCGATCCTGGGGCGGAGGCTGCGCGGTCGTGATCTGTGCGACAATGGCTGGGCGGGTAGACCTTGCGCGGACGCCGCCGAGGCTCTGAGCTCCTCCTCTCCGACTGCCACACCGGGCCTGAGTCGAGCCGTCCGTGCACGTGATGCCGCGCAAGCGGCAATCGGGAGGATGCGATGAAGGGTTCGCAGAAGCCGAAGAAGCTGGGCAAGAAGCCGGCGCAGAAGACGCTCAAGGAGCGGCGGGTCGAGAAGCGCGCCGCCGCGAAGCAGAGCCGGTCGCTCGACGTCTGAGTCGGAAACCACACGACCGCGGTGGAGGGGAGGGAGACGATGAAGAAGCTGAACGCACTGATCGCACGCCTGCGCGCGGCCCTGCGGCTGTAGACGACGGTGCGAGCCCGCGTGGAGCTCCCACGGGCGAGGAGCGCCCTGCCCCCACGGGTACGGCAAGCAACGGCAAACGCCAGGACAGGCGTGCGGGCGCGCCCCTTCGGGGATTGTCGCGATCCGGGATCCGCACCGGCGGATCCCGGATCTTGCAGCAGGGCTACGCGGCGAGCACGGCCGCCAGCAGATCGCCGAGTTGCGCCGTCGCGAGGCAGATCGACGTATCGGCGGCTCCGTAGTAGAGCCGGATCTGGTCGCCGGCTTCGTCGTGGACGAGGCCGCAGGGGAAGACGGTGTTCGGCACGTCTCCCTCGCGCTCGTACGGCGCGAGCGGCCCGAAGACCCACTGCGGGAGGCGGTGAAGGAGCCGGCTCGGCTCGTCGAGGTCGGTGAGTGCGAGCCCGATCCTGTAGATCCCGCCCGAGACGGTTGCCTTGACGCCATGGTAGATCACGAGCCAGCCGTGCTCGGTGCGCAGCGGCGGCGGGCCGATGCCGATGCGCACGGAGTCCCACCAGGCGCCGGAGCGCGGTTGCATGACCTGTTCGGGTGCGCTCCAGCTGACGAGATCGGGTGAGCGCGAGAGGAGGATCTCGCCGCGGGCGCCGCCGAACTCGGTCATCGGGCGATGGAAGAGGACCCACTTGCCATCGACCCTCTGCGGCAGCAGGGCGGCATTCTTGTCGTCCGGATGACAGACGATCCCGTGGCGCTCGACGGTCAGGAAGTCCTCGGTCGTCGCGAGGTAAACCGCCGGACCGGCGGGGCCGTAGGCGGTGCAGGTGATCACCCAGCGCCCGAGTTCGGGCGCGAAGACGACCCGCGGGTCCTCGAAGCCCCACTGCTCGCTGGCGATGCCGTCGGTCGGCGAGAGCAGCGGCAGCGGGTCGATCGCCCAGCCGTCGACGCCGTTCGGGGAGCGGGCGACGGTGAGGTGCGAGATCCCGGTCAGGTCCTCGGCGCGCGCGAGGATGACGGTCGTGCCGCCGAGTTGCGCCGCAGCCGGGTTGAAGACGGTATTGACGGGATAGGGCCACTCGTCCGCTGTCAGGATCGGGTTGGCGGGATGGCGATGGAAGAGCTCGCGGTCACTCATGCGCGCCCCTCGTCCGAGGAACGCGCATGGGCGCCGGCGTTGACAGAGGGGCGTCTCACGCCGTCGCCGCCGCGCGCGTGCGCTGGCGGAGGACGGCCGGCAGCCCGGCCGCGTCGAGCAGCAGCGCCGCCCGGTGGAGCGCGAGCGTCGACTCGGCCCCCTGGTTGTCGTTGGTCGCTTCCTCTCCCAGTCCGTCGCTGCAGCCGCCGGTTGCGAAGTCGTACAGCGGCAGGTGGAGGCGGTTGCGGCCGAGGAACCAATCGAAGGCTCGCTGTGCGCGCATCGCGTGCTCCGGATCGCCGGTGACGGAGAACGCCGCCAGCTCCGCCGAGACGAAGGCGGAGGCGTCGAGCGGCTGCTCGTCCCCGCCGCCGGGAGCCGGTTCGGTGCGACGGCGGCCGTGATGGCCGGTCAGCCGCAGCGTCCCCTCGGCGAGTCCCGACTCGTCGCCGAGCCAGCGAAGCGCATCCAGGCCCGTCTCCGTCAGATCGTCGCGGTCGAGCGCGGCGCCGCCGACGATCAGCGCGTGCGGGAGTCGCGCGTTGTCGTAGCCGAGCGCGTCCTCGAACCAGCGCCACTCCACGGAGGCGTGCGTCTCGTACGCCTCGGCGAGCTGGTCGACGACCCGCTCGAGCAGCAGCAGGGCCGCCGGCTGGAGCCGGTCGGGGTCGAGCCGGGCCAGTCCGAGCACGGCGTACGCGCCGGTGCGCAGCGACGTCTCCGGCCCGAGCGTGCCGACGATCGCATCGAGCAACCGGCGCGTGGGCCCGACCACGGCGGGCACCCATGCCGTCGAGAGGATCTCGCCCAGCGCCCAGACGGAGCGGCCGACGTGGTCGCCGACATGAGGGTCGTCGAGCCAGCGCCGGTCGTAGCCCATGAAGTTCCGCATCCCCGTCTGCGGGTCGGTCGCGTCCTGGAGGAAGGCGAGCGAGCGGTAGACGATGGACGTCCAGACCTGCTCGTCGCCGCGGCGGGCGAGCTCGAGCGCGACGACTGCGAGCCGCGCGACGTCGTCGACGCAGTAGCCGCTCTCGCGGCTCGGGATCACGCCGTTCGCATGCTGCACGATGCCCACGTCGTCGACGAGCGTGAGCAGGTGGTCCCTTCGCATGCTCACGAGCCGCGGGTCGAGGCGGGCGAGCGAGCGCCGGCGCGGCGCCAGCTGGACGGCCTCGCGCAGCACCGACGCGGTCGCCTCCGCGACCGACGGCCAGGCCAGTCGGGCGCCGATCCTCCGCGCCTCGGCGCGGGCCGCGGCGAGCCGCTCCGGCTCTTCGATGTAGCGGCAGACGGCGTCGGCGAGCGCCGCAGGGTCGGCGAACGGGACGATCTCGCCGGCCCCCGACGCGAGCATGTCCCGCGCGTACCAGTACGGCGTCGAGACGACTCCGCAACCGGCGGCGATGCCGAACGTGAGCGCTCCCGAGGTGATCTGCTCACGCCCCCTGTACGGCGTGACGAAGACGTCGGTCGCCGCGAGCAGGTCGGCGATCTCCTCGACCGTCAGAAAGCGGTCGTCGAACTCGACATGGTTCTCGAGCCCGAGGTCGAGCACCGCCTGCTCGAGCGTCAGCCGGTACCGCTCTCCCTCGCGGTGCGTCACGTCCGGATGCGTCCGTCCGGCGACCACGTACAGCACCTCCGGATGACGCTCGACGATCGACGGCAGCGCCTCGATCACCGTCTCGAGTCCCTTCCCGGCCGAGAGCAGCCCGAACGTCGAGAGCAGGAAGCGCTCCCCCGCGGCGTCGTATGTCCCCCGCGTCGACGCGCCGTCTGCGCCAGCGCGTTCGACGGCATACTCCGCGGCACGCCGGGCGAGCACCGTCGGCGCCCCGTGCGGAACGACTCGAATCTTCTCCGCCGCGCACGCATCGCTCTCGACGAGCAGACGCCGCGCGGTCTCGGTCATCACGATCACCCTCTCGGCCTGACGGCACAGCGCGGCGAGCACCTCGGCCTGATGAGCCGTCGGCTCCGACAGGACCGTGTGCAGCGTCACGACGAGCGGCTGCGAGAGCTCCTCCGCCAGCGAGACCACGTAGCGGCCGTCGACGCCTCCAAAGATCCCGTACTCGTGCTGGAGCAGGACGACGTCGACGTCCAGCCTTGCCAGGATCCGCGCCGCGCGGACGTAGTCGCCGCGGACCGCCTGGGCGATCGTCGCAACGAGCCCCGGTCGCTGCGGACGCGACGGCTCGTTGACGACCACGACCTTCTCGACGCGGTCGATTCCGTCCACGCCGAGGAGCGCCGCGCGCACGTCGGCCGCGAACGTCCCGATTCCGCAGGCGCGCGGTGGGTAGGTCGAGACGATCGCGGTGCGCACGGCCTGCCCGCGTCCCTTCCGTAGCGTGTCCGGCGCGACGGCGAAGCGTCAGCACAGCCGGTTCTCGCCCACCCTAGCCGACGATCGCTCGCTGCGGCGGACGAGCGCGAGCGTCGCCTGCTTGCGCGCGGCCTCCGCGCCGGTGACGAGCGTCGGCGCGCGCCTTCGCCTCGGCCGGGGCTGCGCGACGCCTCCGGGATGCGCTCAGCCGCGCGCGAGCGCGCGCTCGGCGTCGACGAGCCGGAGCAGCCCGACGAGCGTGCCGTCGAGCCTCGTCACGAGCGCGGTGGCGAGGCGCTGCTCGCGGAGCCGCCGCGCGATCGTCTCGAGCGGTGTGTCCGGACGGATCGTGCTCGGCCCCTCGCTCATCGCGTCCTCGACGGCGATGTCGTCGTCACGGTCGAGGGCGGCGCGCCCGAGGCGGCCGAGCACGACGCGCTGCTCGTTGACGACGACGCAGGTGTCCCAGCCGGCGGCGCGGACACGCTCGCGCACCGAGCGCAGCGGCTCGTCGAGGCGGCAGGTCGGGACGTCCGCGCGTGCGTGGGCGCCGGCGCGCGGAGCGTCCGCCTCGACGCCCTCGACCGGGAGACCGAGGGCGAGCCACGCCGCCTTGCCGGCGGCGAAGTCGTAGACGCGGGTGAAGCCGAGGCTCTCGAGCCGCCACGCGGCCCGCGGGCTCAGGTCTCACTGGTAGTCCCAGCAGTAGACGATCACCGGTCTGGCCGGGTCGAGCCGTCGAGCGCCGTCGGCGTTCAGCTCCTTGAGCGGCAGGCTGACGGCGCCCGGCAGGTGCATCTCGGCGTACTCGCCGGCGGGCAGCACCTCCACGAGCTGCGCGCCGCGGGCGCTGAGCTCCTGCAGCGCGCTGTGGTCGATGATCGCCGGCATCGCGTCTCCCTTCGGTCGCCTTTCACCGTTACGCTACTCTAGCCTGATAACAGAAGGAGTAAATATGACACAGCTCGCACCGTTCCGGCTCCCCGAGGCTCCGGTCGAGACGGACCTCGTGGCGAAGTACTTCCGCGCGCTCGGCGATCCGACGCGCCTGCGCATCCTCGAGCTGCTGCGCGCCGAGGGCGAGCTCCCGGTCGGAGCGCTCGTCGGTCGACTCGGCCTCTCGCAGCCCAACGTGTCGAACCACCTCGCCTGCCTGCGCTGGTGCGGGTTCGTCGACACCCGCCGCGAGCACCGCACCGTCCACTACCGCATCGCCGACGGGCGCGTCGACGAGCTGATCGCGCTCGCGCACGCGCTCCTCGCCGACAACGAGGAGCATGTCGCCGCCTGCTGCCGCGTCCCCGCGGCCGCTACCCGCTCATCGAAGGAAGTCTGATGCGATTCGACGACTGCTGCACGCCCGCGGAGGCAGCCGAGGCGGCCGGGAGCAGACGCGAGCCGGCGGCCGCCGACGGCCGCCCGCTGGTCGAGGTCCTCTCGTTCGACGGCTGTCCGAACAGGGACGGCGCCCTCGAGCTCGTCGAGCGCGTCGCCCGCGAGACCGGAGTCGACGCACGCATCGACGTGATCGACGTCACGGACGACGAGACGGCGCGCGCGCGGCGCTTCCTCGGATCGCCGACGATCCTCGTCGCCGGGCGCGACGTCGAGCCCGGCGCCGAGGAGCGCTCCGACTACGCCGTCTCCTGCCGCGTCTACCGCACCGGCGACGGTCTGCGCGGCCTGCCCGACGAGATCTGGCTGCGCGCCGCCCTCGCCGCCGCGGCGGCGCCGTGAGCGGGCGCCGGTCCGCGCCGCCCCCGTCCGCTTCCCGGCGCGCCGTCGCCTTCATCCGAACCGTGCCGTCCGCTTCCGCTAGGATCCGAACCGGTCAATCCGGTTAGAGGAGGCGAGCGTGCAGAACGGGTCGGTGGCGGCGGCAGGGCCGGAGCTCGAGGATCACGGCGTCAACCGCTGGCTCATCCTCGTGCTCGTGTGCGTGGCGCAGTTCATGGTGGTGCTCGACGCGACGATCGTGAACGTCGCGCTCCCGTCGATCCAGTCCGGGCTCGGCTTCTCCGCCACCGGCCTGCAGTGGGTGGTGAACTCCTACACGCTCTTCTTCGGAGGCTTCCTGCTCCTGGGCGGCCGCGCCTCCGACCTGTTCGGGCGGCAGCGCCTGTTCGTCGCCGGCGTCGCGCTCTTCACCGCCGCCTCGCTCGTCAACGGCATCGCCACCTCGTCGGGCATCCTCGTCGGCGGCCGGGCGCTGCAGGGCCTCGGCGCGGCGCTCGTCTCGCCCGCGGCGCTGTCGATCGTGACGACGACGTTCGCCGAGGGGAAGGAGCGCACGCAGGCGCTCGGCATCTGGAGCGCGATCGCGGCCGGCGGTGGGGCAGTGGGACTCCTGCTCGGCGGCATCCTCACCGACACGCTCTCGTGGCGCTGGGTGTTCTTCATCAACCTGCCGATCGGCCTCGCCGCGATCGTTCTCGCGCTGCGCTTCATCCGCAACACGAAGGCGGAGACGAAGCCCGAGACGGTCGATGTCGCCGGCGCCGTCGCCGTCACGGCCGGGCTGCTCGTGCTCGTGTTCGGCATCGTCAAGGCGCAGGAGTACGGCTGGACGTCCGCGAAGACGATCGGCCTCGCCGCGCTCGCCGCCGCCCTGCTCGGCTCCTTCGTCGCAATCGAGTCCCGCTCCAAGGCGCCGCTGATCCGGCTCGGCATCTTCCGCACGCGGTCGCTCAGCGCGTCCAACGCCTCGATGATGTTGGTCGCCGCCGGTCTCTTCGCGATGTTCTACTTCGCGTCCCTCTACGTGCAGCGCGTCCTCGGCTACAGCCCGCTCGAGGCCGGCGTCGCGTTCCTGCCCGTCACCGCGGGCATCGTCGTCGGCGCGGGCCTGTCGCAGCAGCTGATCCCGCGCCTCGGCGTGCGTGCCGTGCCGCTCGGCGGCATCGCCACGGCGGCGGCCGGCCTGTTCCTGCTCAGCCGCGTGCCCGTCGACGGCAGCTATCTCGCGAACCTGTTCCCCGGCCTGATGCTGATGTCGGTCGGGATGGGGCTGACGTTCGTCCCCGTCACCCTGCTCGCGACCACGAACGTCGCCGCGGCAGACGCCGGCCTCGCGTCCGGCCTCTTCAACACCTCCCAGCAGGTCGGGGGTGCGCTCGGGCTCGCGATCCTCTCGACGATCGCCGCCGGCACCACGTCGGGTGCGCTCGCCGGCCTCGGCGGCCCGCCGTCGCGGGCGCAGCAGTCCGCGGCGCTCGTCGACGGCTTCCAGAACGCCTTCCTCGCGGCCGGCCTGCTGATCCTCGCCGCCGGCGTGCTGCTCGCCGCGTCGATCCGCAAGGCGGACGTCGCCGCGATCGGCGCCGAGCAGCCCGCCGCCGCGATCGTGTGACGATGGCGACCGTTGCAGCGCACGCGCTCCGCGCCGACGCCCGCCGCAACCTCGAGCGCATTCTCGCCGCCGCGGGCGAGGTGTTCGCCGAGCAGGGCTTCGAGGCCAGCGTCGCCGACGTCGCGGCACGGGCCGGAGTCGGCACCGCCACGATCTTCCGGCGCTTCCCGACGAAGGACGACCTCGTCGCGGCGGTGGTCGAGGCGCGCGTCGGCGACCTCGTCGCCGCCGCGAGCCGGGCGGCGGCGAGCGACGACCCGGGCGCCGCCTTTCGCGCGTTCATGGAGACCGCCGTCGTCCGGCTCGCGGGCGACCGCGGCTTCTGCGAGGCGGCCGGCTCGCAGCTCTACGCGGTCCCCTGCCTGCACGGGCTCCATCTCGAGCTGATCGGCCACGTGCGCACGCTGGTGCGGCGTGCGCAGGAGAGCGGCGACCTCCGCCGCGACCTCGTCGCCGAGGACGTCCCCGTGCTCGTGCGGGCGATCGCCGAGGCGTCGGCGATCGCCGAGCGCGCCCGGCCGGGCGCCTGGCAGCGCTATCTCGACCTCGTGCTCGACGGCCTGCGCCCCGCCGCCGCGACCCGCCTGCGCCGCTCCGCGCCGTCGCCGCGCGACCTCGAGCGCGCCTTCGGCGCCCTCCCGCCTGCGGCGCCGTAGGCCGGCCCGCGGGCGGTCTCGGCGCGACGGTCAGTTCAGCGCCGGGTCGGGCGGCATCGTCGCGAGCACCGCGAACGCGCCGCCCTTGCGCCGGAGCACGGTGCTCCAGAGGCCGTCCGGATCGTCCGTGAGCACGTCCTCGGGCAGCGCGGGCTCGACGATCCACGACGACTCCGCGATCTCGTCCTCGAGCTGGCCGGAGCCCCAGCCCGCGTAGCCGGCGAACACGCGGGCGCGGTTGAGGTTGCCGACGTCGTCCACGTCGTCGATCTCGCCCGGCAGGAAGCCGATCGACCCGACCACGATCGCCGCCGCGTCACGCGCGTCGACGAAGTCGCCGAGCACGACGAGCGCCTGTGGCTGCACGGGTCCGCCGACGTGCACGACGTCGCCGTCGTCCACGAGCCCCGCCAGCGGCGGCACCGCGTCGGCGACGGTGACGGAGGAGGGCCGGTTGAGCACGAGGCCCATCGCGCCCTCGTCCCCGTGCTCGCCGACGAGCACGACGGTGCGCCGGAAGTTCGGGTCGAGCAGATCCGGTGCGGCGACCAGCAGATGCCCGCGCAGCGAGTCCACGCAGCCCATTGTGACGATCATCCGCGGGCGAGCGGCCGTGCAGCGGCGTGCACCTACAATCCCCGCATGACAACGAGCCGTGAGATCCGCCTCGCCGCGCGCCCCGTGGGCATGCCGCAGCCGTCCGACTTCGAGCTGGCGGAGGTCGAGCTGCCGGAGCCGAGGGACGGTGAGGTGCTGATCCGCAACGCCTTCGTCTCCGTCGACCCGTACATGCGCGGGCGCATGAACGACGCCAAGTCGTATGTGCCGCCGTTCGCGCTCGGCGAGCCGCTCACGGGCGGAGCGGTCGGGCAGGTCGTCGTCTCGCGCGACCCGCGCTGGCCCGAGGGGAGCTGGGTCGCGCACTCGCTCGGCTGGCGCGAGGCGGCCGTCTCGGACGGCTCGGGCCTGCTTCCCGTCGATCCGGCGCTCGCGCCCGTCTCGACGGCGCTCGGCGTGCTCGGCATGCCGGGCCTGACCGCGTACGTCGGCCTGCTCGACATCGGGCGGCCGCAGGAGGGGGAGACCGTGTTCGTGTCGGGCGCGGCCGGCGCGGTCGGCTCGGTCGTCGGCCAGATCGCGAAGCTGAAGGGCTGCCGCGTGATCGGCAGCGCGGGCTCGCCGCAGAAGGTCGCGTGGCTCGAGGATCTCGGCTTCGACGTCGCGTTCGACTATCGGGAGGCGGACACGCGTGAGATGCTGCGCGAGGGCATCGACGTCTACTTCGACAACGTCGGCGGCGCCACGCTCGAGGCGGCGATCGGCGCGCTGCGCGTGCGCGGCCGCGTGGTCGCGTGCGGGGCGATCTCGCAGTACAACGCCGGCGAGCCGGCCCCCGGCCCGCGGAACATGTTCATGCTCGTCACGAAGCGCCTGCGCATGCAGGGCTTCATCGTCTCGGACCACGACGACCGCTTCCCCGCCTTCCTCTCCGACATGGGCGAGTGGCTGCGCGACGGCAGGGTGCACTACCGCGAGACGATCGTCGAGGGGATCGAGAACGCCCCGGCGGCCTTCATCGGGCTGCTGCAGGGCGACAACGTGGGGAAGATGCTCGTGCGGGTAGGGCCGGCCGCGTGAGCTGGCTGTGCAGGCTGCTCGGGCACAAGGTGCCGAGGTCGCGCTGGTTCTTCCTCACCGAGCGCTTCCAGCGCTGCGAGCGCTGCGGCGCGCGCGTCGTGTCGAAGAAGCGCTGACCGTCAGGCGTCGATCGCCAGCCGCAGCGACCGCACGTAGTCGTGGAGAGGCGCCGGCCCGCCCTCGGCCACCTGGAGCGCCCGCGACCCCACGACGACGCCGTCCGTGAGCTCCGCCGCCGCCCGTGCCTGCTGCGGCGTCGAGATGCCGAAGCCCGCGTAGAGGGGCACGTCCGTGAGCGCGCGGGCCCGGGCGGCGAGGCCGGCGAGCGCGTCCGACAGCTCGCTGCGCGCACCGGTCGTGCCGGTGAGCGTGACGAGGTAGAGCCAGCCGTCCGTCTCGCGCGCGGCGAGGGCGATGCGCTCGTCGGTGGAGGTCGGGGCGACGAGCTGGACGCGGCGCAGCTCCGGCCGCGAGCCCGCGGCGGTGTCGGCGACGATGAAGCTCGTCGCGCCGGCGGCGCGCGCGTCGGCCTCGAAGCGCCCCCAGCCGTACGCCTCGAGCAGCGACGCGTACGTCATCGGGATGAGGGGCGTGTCGCCGACGAGGGCGCGCGTCGCGGCGAGGCACTCGAGGCACGCCGCCGTGCGCATGCCCGCCGCGAGCGCCTTCTCGGCGGCCGCCCGGATGACGGGGCCGTCGGCGAGCGGGTCGGAGAACGGGAAGCCGATCTCGACGATGTCGGCGCCGCCGGCCACCGCCGCCTGCGCCAGCGCGGGGGTGCCGGCGCCGGCCATCAGGTAGATGACGAGCGTCTTGGCGCTCACGATCGCGCCCCGAGCGCGGCGAGCGCCTCGGCGAGGTCCTTGTCGCCGCGGCCCGACAGGCACACGGCGATGAACTCGGCGTCCAGGTCGGCGGCGCGCGCCAGCGCGTGCGACGACTCGAGCGCGGGGATGATCCCCTCCGTGCGGGAGAGCCGCTGGAACGCCTCGAGCGCCTCCTCGTCGCTGCAGGTGATGTACTCGGCCCGGCCGCTGTCGCGCAGGAACGCATGCTCGGGCCCGACACCCGGGTAGTCGAGCCCGGCGGAGATCGAGTGTGCGTCGGCGATCTGGCCGTCGCTGTCGGCGAGGATCGACGAGCGCGACCCGTGCAGGACGCCTGTGCGCCCGCTGCCGAGAGAGGCGGCGCCGGCCGCCTCGACGCCGATCAGCCGCACGCCGGGATCGTCGATGAAGCCGGCGAACATGCCGATCGCGTTCGAGCCGCCTCCGACACAGGCGACGACGGCCTCGGGCAGCACTCCCTCCGCCTCGAGCAGCTGCTCGCGCGCCTCGCGGCCGATCACCGCCTGCAGCTCGCGCACGATCTCCGGATACGGGGCCGGGCCGACGCACGATCCGATCACGTAGTGGGTCGTGTCGACGTTCGTGATCCAGTCGCGGATGGCCTCGCTCGTCGCCTCCTTCAGTGTGCGCGTGCCGAACTCGACCGGGACGACGGTCGCGCCCAGCAGCCCCATGCGCTCGACGTTGGGCGCTTGCCGCCGCATGTCCTCCGAGCCCATGAAGACGACACACTCGAGCCCGAAGCGCGCACACGCCGTCGCCGTGGCGACGCCGTGCTGTCCCGCTCCCGTCTCGGCGATGACCCGCGTCTTGCCGAGCCGCCGCGCCAGCACGACCTGGCCGAGCGCGTTGTTGATCTTGTGCGCGCCGGTGTGGTTGAGGTCCTCCCGCTTCAGGTACACGCGCCTGCCGGGCGCGAAGCGCGACGCGAGCGTGATCGGCGACGGGCGGCCGGTGTACGTGCGCCCGAGCTCCTCGATCTCGGCGCGGTAGGCCGGATCGCGCCTGGCGGCCTCCCACGCGCCCGCCAGCTCGTCGAGCGCGGGGATCAGCGTCTCGGGGACGTAGCGGCCGCCGTAGGGTCCATATGTCTCTGTGTGATCTGTCGCGCTCATCGACGGGCAGCCTCCACGAATCGTCGTACTCTGGCGTGATCCTTGATGCCGGGCGCGGACTCGAGCGACGAAGCCGCGTCGACCGCCCACGGCTGCACCGCCGCGATCGCCTCGCCGACGTTGGCCGGGTCGAGCCGTCCTGCGAGCACGACACGGCCTTCGGCCTCGGCGGCGCGCGCCCAGTGGTCGGGGTCGGTGCCCTCCCACGGCAGGTCGAGCACGCGGGCAACCTGCTCGCCGCCGCGCAGGAGCGCGGCCTCGCGGCCGCGCACCTTGCCGGCCTCGACCGTGTGCACCTGGTCGAGGTCGGCGCCGGCGTCGCCGGCCTCCCCGACCCAGACCGCCACCGACAGCATCCCGTCGGGCACCTCGAGCACGGCGTGCGCGGCACGCGGGCTCTCGGGCACGAGGACGAAGCCCGCCATGTCCGCGCCTGCCTCGGCGGCGGCGTCGACATCCTCCTGACGCGTGAGCCCGCACACCTTCACGAGCGGGCGCGAGAGCAGCTCGCGGAGCTTCGCCGCCGGGTCGGCTGCCCGCATCAACGCCGAGCCGACGAGGATCGCGTCCGCGCCGGCGAGCTCGGCGGCCGCGCCCTGGGCGCGCGTGTGCACGCCGGACTCGGCGATCACGATGCGGTCGCGTGGGACGCGCGCCACGAGCTCGAGCTGGGTGCGCCGGTCGATCGCGAACGTCGAGAGGTCGCGTGCGTTGACCCCGAGCACCGGCGCGCCGAGCGCGATGCCGCGGTCGAGCTCCTCGCCGTCGTGCGCTTCCACGAGCGTGTCGAGGCCGAGCGCGGAGGCGACCCGCAGCAGGTGCGCCGCCTGCGCGTCGTCGAGGTCGCGCAGCAGCAGCAGCGCCGCGTCGGCGCCGGCCTCCCGCGCCGTGCGCAGGTGCTCCTCGGTCGAGAAGAAGCCCTTGGCGAGGAGCGGCGCGTCGGTCGCGGCGCGGGCGGCGCGGAGGTCGTCCCACGTGCCGCCGAAGCGCGCGTCCACGAGCACCGAGATCACCGCCGCGCCCGCCGCCGCGTACGCGGGCGCGATCAGCGCGGGGTCGGCGCCGGGGCGGAGGTCGCCCGCCGAGGGGGAGCGTCGCTTGATCTCCGCGATCGCAGCGAGGCCGGGAGCGGCGAGCGCGTCGTCGAAGCGCCCCATCAGATCGCCTCCCTGGAGAACGCCACGAGCGCGTCCAGGCGCGCCGACGCGGCACCCGAGTCGATCGTCTCGGCGGCGAGGCCGATCCCCTCGCCGAAGTCGCCCGCGACCCCGGCGGCGACGAGGGCGCCGGCGGCGTTCAGGAGCACCGCGTCGCGCCGGACGCCGCGCTCGCCGCCGAGCACGGCCCTGATCGTCGCCGCGTTGTCGGCGGCCGAGCCGCCGCGGAGCGCGGCAGGGTCGCCGGGGTAGATGCCGAGCGAGCGCGGGTCGAGCTCCCACTCGC
Organism: Gaiella occulta; assembly: GCF_003351045.1. Classification (GTDB taxonomy): domain Bacteria; phylum Actinomycetota; class Thermoleophilia; order Gaiellales; family Gaiellaceae; genus Gaiella; species Gaiella occulta. The sequence continues at coordinate 506,755 of NZ_QQZY01000002.1, read as the reverse complement.
GCACGTCGCCGTCGATCACCTCGACGACGAGGCTCGTGCCGACGGGGGACAGCTCGTCGATGCCGCCCTCGCCGTGCACGACGAACGCGCGCCGCGCGCCGAGCCCGGCGAGCGTCGCCGCGTAGATGCGGGCGAGGCCGGCCGAGTAGACGCCGAAGACGCCGTCGCGCGCGCCCGCGGGGTTCGCCAGCGGCCCGAGCACGTTGAAGACGGTGCGCGTCCCGAGCTCCTGCCGCACCGGCGCCGCGTGGCGCATCGCCGGATGGTGGGCGCGCGCGAACATGAAGCCGAAGCCGAGCTCGTCGATCGAGCGCGCGATCCGCCCGGCCGTCTGCTCGAGCTCGATGCCGAGCTCCTCGAGCACGTCGGCCGACCCGCACGCCGAGCTCGCCGCGCGGTTGCCGTGCTTGGCCACGGCCGCTCCCGCGGCGGCCGCGACGAGCGCCGCCGCGGTCGAGATGTTGAACGTCCCCGCTCCGTCGCCGCCCGTGCCGACGACATCGACGAGCGGGGCGCGCGCCGGCCGCACGGGCACGACGTGCTCCCGCATCGCCTCGGCGAAGCCGGTGATCTCCTCCGCCGTCTCCCCCTTGGCGCGCAGCGCCACGAGCAGGCCGCCGATCTGCGCCGGCGTCGCCGCGCCGTCCATCACCGCGCCCATGACGGCGCGCGCGTCCTCGCGCGAGAGGTCGCGGCCGTCCACGAGCGTCGCGATCGCCGACTGGATCATGCGAGGAAGTTCCTCGCCATCAGCGGCCCGTCGGGCGTGAGGACGCTCTCGGGATGGAACTGGACTCCCTCGATCGGGAGGCTGACATGGCGGACGCCCATCACCTCCCCGTCGTCGCTGCGCGACGTGACCTCGAGCGCCGGCGGCACCTCGAGCGCCGCCAGCGAGTGGTAGCGCCCCGCCTCGATCTCCCGCGCAAGCCCTGCGTAGATCCCCTTGCCGTCGTGGTGGACGGTGCTCGCCTTGCCGTGCAGCAGTGCCTTCGCCTGGCCGACGCGGCCGCCGAAGGCCTCGACGATCGCCTGGTGGCCGAGGCATACGCCGAGTGTCGGCGTCGTCGCCCCGAGCGCCCTGATCATCTCGACCGAGACGCCCGCGTCGGCGGGCCGGCCGGGACCGGGGGAGACGACCAGCCGGTCGAACCCGCCCGCCAGCGCCTCCTCGACCGTGATCGCGTCGTTGCGCACCGTCACGACATCCGCCCCGAGCTCCTCGAACAGGTGCACGAGGTTGTACGTGAACGAGTCGTAGTTGTCGATCATCAGGACTCTCACGTCCCCGGCCCCCTTTCGCTCCCGCGAGTTCTCACTCGAGCTCCTTCTCGGCCAGGTCGATGGCCGCCTCCAGCGCCGCCAGCTTCTTCAGGCACTCCTCGTGCTCGGATGCCGGATCCGAGTCTGCCACGACGCCGGCGCCCGCCTGCAGGTGGGCGACGCCGCCCGTCATCACGATCGTGCGCAGCGCGATGCACGCGTCCATCGTGCCGTCCGGCAGCGCGTACAGCACGGCGCCCGCGTAGGGACCGCGCCGGAAGCCCTCGAGCTCCGAGATGAGCTGCATGGCGCGCACCTTCGGCGCGCCCGAGACGGTGCCGGCGGGGAAGCACGCGCGCAGCACGTCGAACGGGCCGACGCCGTCGCGCAGCTCTCCCACCACCTCGGAGACGAGGTGCGAGACGTGCGAGAAGCGCTCCACCTCCATGTCGCGCGCGACGCGCACGGTGCCGGCCCGGCACACGCGCGAGAGGTCGTTGCGTCCCAGATCGACCAGCATCACGTGCTCGGCACGGTCCTTCGCCGACGAGAGCAGCCGCTCCGCGTCGCCCTCGCTCGGCTCCGTCGTGCCGGCGATCGGGCACAGGCTCGCGCGGCCGCCGTCGGTGGCGACGAGCCGCTCCGGCGACGAGCCGACGAGCGCGACGCCGTCGAGGTCGAGCAGGAACAGGTAGGGCGACGGGTTCACGCGCCGCAGCGCCCGATACACGTCGAGCGGAGAGGCGGACGTCGGCCGCTCGGCGCGCTGCGACGGCACGCACTGGAACACGTCGCCCGCGACGATGTGCTCCTTCACCGCGCGCACCATCTCCTCGTAGCGCTCCCGGTCGGGCACACGCGTCAGCGGCCCGGCCGTCCCGCGCGTCTCGCGGTGCCAGGGGATGCCGGCGTCGAGGCGCCCGGCGATCTCCTCGGCGTCGCCCGCGAGCACCTCCGCCACGCCGGCGCCGTGGTCGAAGCGGACGAGCGTCTCGGCGACGACGAGCCGGCTCTCCGGCAGGTCGCGGCCCGCGGCCGGCAGCGGCACCGTCGGCTCGAGCCGCGCGACGTGGTCGTATGCGAGATACCCGACGACCGGGAGCCCGAGCGTCTCGGCCTCGTCGAAGCCGACGATGCGCGAGCCGGCTCCGATCCACGAGTTGCGTCCGAGGCGCCCGCGCTCGACCGACTCGAGGATGAAGCTCGCGCGGCCCATTGCGCGCAGGCGCAGGTAGGCCCCGAGCGGGGTGAGCAGGTCGGTCGTGATCGTCGTCGTCGGCACGGTCCTCCTGAACGAAAAAGACCTCCGCCTGGAGGTCTCGGGCAAAACGGGTCGGCTGCTCGCTCTAGCGCGCGCTCCCGCTTCGCCCACGGCGCCACCAGGCCCAGGTGCGAGCGGAAGTCGTCACGTCCGAGAGCCTAGCCGCTCGCCGCCTGCCGCGGCAAGGCGTCCGTCTCAGACACCGCGCGGGGCTGCGTCATCGAGCACCGACCGCATCAGATCGCGGATCGAGAGGATCCCGACCACCGAGCCGCCGCTCACGACGGGCAGATGGCGGAAGCCGCCGTGGATCATGAGCACGGCGGCATGCTCGGTCGTGTCGTCCGGCTCGATCGTCTCCGGGTGCGGCGTCATGAACTCCGCCACGGTCGCGCCGTCGGCCCGCCCCCGTGCGACGGCCCGGAGCATGTCCCGTTCCGTGAACACGCCGGTCAGGCGTCCCTCCTCGAGCACGAGCGCCGCGCCCACGCCGCGCTCGTCCATGCTGCGCGCCGCCTCGTCGAGCGGCGTCGACGGGTCGACGCTGAGCAGGTCGGTCGCCATCTGTTCGGAGACGGGCGGCATCGTCCTGCGAGTCTACGGGCGCGAAGGCGCCGGGGCCAGCGGCAACCGTCCGAGACACACGCGAGGAGCCGGCGCTGTCCCGTGCGGCGCTGCTCAGACGCAGGCGCGGCGGCGGGTCTCGTGCGGCGCCTCGCCGAAGCGGCGGCGGTAGACGTGCGCGAAGCGCCCGAGATGCGCGAAGCCCCAGCGATACGCCGTGTCCGTGACCGACGCGCCCGATTCGAGCAGATCGGCGTGCGCGCGGTCGAGCCGCACGTCGCGCAGGTAGGCCAGCGGCGTCTTCCCGATCGTGCGGCGGAAGCCCTCTTGCAGCGAGCGTACGCTCACCCCGCAGGCCGTCGCGATCGCTCCGACCGTGAGCCGCTCGCCGGCGTGCGCCTCGATGAACGCGGCTGCGTCGCGGACGTGGCGCGGCCCGGGCGCCGCGGCACGCGCCCGCAGCGCCGCCGAGTAGTTGCTCGGCAGGGCGTAGAGGAGGAGCGTCGAGAGCAGATCCTCGAGCGGCCCGACGCCGAGCCCTGCGTTCGTGGCGCTGTCCGCCGCCTCCGCCTCGGCCATGGCGAGCCCGAGCGCCGCGCGCCAGCGCGCCCCCGCCGCGCCCGAGACGTCGAAGCCGAGCGGGAAGCGGAGCGGCTCGGTCAGCGGCCGCTCGAGCAGCGCGCGCAGGCGGGCCTCGAGCCAGTGCCGCTCGAACCGCACGATCACGTGCGGCGTCTCGCGGGCCCACTCCATCGCCAGCGGCTCGTCGGGATGCGGCACGGAGGCGAGCGCGGCCGTTGAGAGGATCTCCTCGCTGCCGCAGCGGGTCAGCGCCTGTCCGCGGAGCGGCATCTGCACGAGGTAGAAGGAGCCGAGCGGGCCGGGGTCGATCTCGACGGCGCCGCCGTAGTCGAGGTACGAGAGCGTCAGCGCCCCGACGCGGGCGACATGCTGGCGCGCGTCCAGCGTGCGCTCGCCGCGACCGAGCGTGAGCCGGTGGTCGCAGAACACGCGGGCGACATGCGCGCGCGTCTCGTCCAGATCCGTCGAGTGGAAGAGCTCGTGGGTGGCAAGCGGGAGCGCGGCTGACATGTCTGCGCGATCTGGACGATCGGCTGCGTGAAGAGGATAGTCGGGTGCGCCGCGAGTTTCTACTGTTGCGGCGCCGCCGGCGTTCTCTCTCTCCGACCCGTCCTGAGCTTGGAGGTGCGATGAAGGGTCTCGAACACAGGGTCGCCATCGTCACGGGAGGCTCGACGCTGATCGGGCAGGCGGTCGTGCGGGAGCTGCACGGGCACGGCATGTCGGTCGCGGTCGCGGACATCGACGCGGAGCCGGGCGAGGCGCTCGCCGCGGAGCTCGGCGATCGCGTGCTGTTCCGGCGCACCGACATCACGCAGGACGCCGACGTCGCCGCCTGTGTCGAGGCCACCGTGGAGCGGTTCGGCGGCGTCGACGCGCTCGTCAATCTCGCCTGCACCTACCTCGACGAGGGGTTCGCCTCGCCGCGGGCCGACTGGCTCGCCGCGCTCGACGTCAACGTCGTCAGCGCCGTGGCGATGGCGCAGGCCGTGCACCCGCACATGAGGGCGCGCGGCGGCGGCGCGATCGTCAACTTCGCGTCCATCTCCGCCGACGTGGCGCAGACGGGGCGCTGGCTCTACCCGGTGAGCAAGGCCGCGATCGTGCAGCTGACCCGCAACATGGCGATGGACCTCGCCGCGGACGGCATCCGCGTGAACGCGGTCTCGCCCGGGTGGACGTGGTCGAAGGTGATGGTCGAGCTGACGGGCGGCGACCGCGCCAAGACCGACCGCGTAGCGGCCCCGTTCCACCTCCTCGGCCGCGTCGGCGACCCGGAGGAGGTCGCGCACGTGGTCGCGTTCCTGCTCTCGGACGACGCGAGCTTCGTCACCGGTGCCGCCTGGGCGGTCGACGGCGGGTACTCGGCCATGGGCCCCGAAGGCTCCGTCGCCGCGATTCCAAAGCTGATGGAGTAAAGGAGAAGACATGGCGAGGATCACGATCGTGGGGGGCGGCCAGTCCGGCCTCCAGCTCGGCATCGGTCTCGTTCGGAACGGCTACGACGTCACGGTCGTCTCCGACCGCACGCCGGAGCAGATTCACGACGGCCGCGTCACCTCGAGCCAGTGCATGTTCGCGAGCGCCCTCGACAACGAGCGCGCGCTCGGGATCGACTTCTGGGACGACACGTGCCCGCCCGTCGAGGGCATCGGCCTCGCAGTGCCGCATCCGGAGCTGCCCGGCGAGAAGGCGATCGACTGGGGCGCGCGGCTCGACCGGCCGGCGCAGTCCGTCGACCAGCGCGTCAAGTTTCCGCGCTGGATGGAGCACTTCGAGTCGCTCGGCGGCAAGCTCGTCTTCCACAGCGCAGGCGTCGACGACATGGAGCGCTACGCGGCAGACAGCGATCTCCTGGTCGTCGCCGCCGGCAAGGGCGACATCACGCGGCTGTTCGAACGGGATCCGCAGCGCTCGCCGTTCGACCGGCCCATGCGCGCCCTCGCGCTCACCTACGTGACGGGGATGACGCCGCGGCCGGAGTTCTCCGCCGTCTGCTTCAACATCGTCCCGGGCGTGGGGGAGTACTTCGTCTTCCCTGCGCTGACGACGAGCGGGCCGTGCGAGATCATGGTCTTCGAGGGTGTCCCGGGCGGGCCGATGGACTGCTGGGGCGACGTGACGACGCCCGAGCAGCACCTCGCGAAGTCGAAGTGGATCCTCGACACGTTCATGCCGTGGGAGGGGGCCCGCTGCCGGGAGGTCGAGTTGACGGACGCGAACGGGATCCTCGCCGGGCGCTTCGCGCCGACCGTGCGCAAGCCGGTGGGCGTGCTGCCGTCGGGTCGCCCCGTGCTCGGCATGGCCGACGCGGTGCTCCTCAACGACCCGATCACGGGCCAGGGCTCCAACAACGCCTCGAAGGGCGCGGCGGTGTACCTGCGGCGGATCCTCGAGCGGGGCGACGGCCCCTTCGACGCGCCGTGGATGCAGGAGACGTTCGAGCAGCTGTGGGCGTACGCCGGGAAGGTCGTCGGCTGGACGAACGCACTCCTGCTGCCGCCGCCGCCGCACGTCTTGAACGTGCTCGGCGCCGCGGGGCAGTTCCCCGCCGTTGCTCACCGCTTCGCCAACGGCTTCGACAACCCGCCGGACTTCTACGACTGGTTCATGGATCCCGCGAAGGCCGACGCCTACCTCGCCGAGGTCGCAGCGGCATGATCCCCGCGCTCCTCGACGAGCTCCTGCGCGCGTCGGCGCCGCCGGGGAGCGAGGAGGACGTGATGGCGGTCGTGCGCCGCGAGGCCGCCGCGTTCGCGTCGGTCGAGAGCGACGTCCACGGCAACACGATCGCGCGCGTCGCCGGCAGCCCGGGCGGGCGTACGCTCGCGCTCTTCGCGCATGCCGACGAGAGGAGACCCGGCGTGGACCGACCTACGACTCGACGTCGGCGTGGCGCTCGTGTTCGACGTCACCTTTGCGGCCGACGTCCCGGGCACCGACGCGGGGGAGTGGGGGAACTCGCGCCTCGGGGCGGGGCCGACCGTCTTCCGCGGCCCGACGATCCACCCGGCCGTCGCCGCGGGCCTGCGTGCCGCGGCCGCCGCAGCAGCGATCGGCTACACGATCGAAGCCGGGGGCAGCACGTGGTCGGACTCCGAGGCGGTGCAGGAAGCGCTCGCCGGCACCCCGGTCGGCCTCGTCTCGGTGCCGCTGCGCTCCATGCACACCCCGAACGAGATCGTGCAGCTGTCGGACGTCGACGCCGCCTCGCGCCTCGCCGAGGCGTACGTGCGCGCGTTGCCGCTCGACGTGTCGTTCGTCCGCTAGCTGCGAGGCGGCGGGCAACGCTCGTGGCTCCGAGCCACGAGCGGGGGTGTCGCGCGGGCGGGGAAGCGGCTCCCAGGTGCGGGGGCGGCCGCCGACGGTAGGCTGACGGGATGAGCCGATCCGTCATCGTCTCGGCCGTTCGCACGCCGTTCGGCAGGCTCGGCGGCGGCCTCGCGAAGCACCGGGCGACCGAGCTCGGCGCCGTCGCGATCAGGGCCGCGCTCGAGCGGTCGGGTATCGACCCTGCCGAGGTCGGCTACGTCGTCATGGGACAGGTGCTGCAGGCGGGCGCCGGGCAGGCGCCCGCGCGGCAGGCCGCCGTCGGCGCCGGCATCCCCAGGGAGGTGCCGGCCGACACGATCAACAAGGTGTGCGCCTCGTCGATCCGGGCGCTCGAGATCGCCGACCTGATGATCCGCGCGGGGCAGCACGACGTCGTCGTCGCCGGCGGCATGGAGTCGATGTCGAACGCGCCCTACCTGCTCCCGAAGGCACGCTTCGGCTACCGGCTCGGCAACGGCGAGGTGGTGGACCACATGGTGTTCGACGGCCTCACCTCGACCTTCGACGGCGACCACATGGTCGTGCAGGCGTCGCGCGTCTCGCGCGAGCTCGGGATCACGAGAGAGGAGCAGGACGAGTGGGCGGCACGCTCCCATGCCCGTGCCGCCGCGGCGCAGGACGCGGGACGCTTCGACGACGAGATCGTCGCCGTCGCAGACGTCGTCGCGGACGAGAGCGTCCGCCGCGACACGACCCTCGAGAAGCTCGCCGCGCTGAAGCCGGTGTTCGACCCGGAGGGGACGACGACGGCCGGGAACGCGCCCGGCGTCAACGACGGCGCGTCCTGCGTGATCGTGTGCTCCGAGGCGTACGCGGCACGGCGCGGGCTCGAGCCGCTGGCGGCGATCGTCGCCCAGGGCACCGTCGCGGACGACTTCGCCTACCTGGCCCGGACGCCCGCGAAGGCCGCGGCGGCCGCGCTCGCGCAGGCGGGACGGACGATCGGCGACGTCGCCCGTGTCGAGATCAACGAGGCCTTCGCCTCGGTCGCCAGGAACTCGACGCGCATGCTCGGCGCCGACGAGGAGATCGTCAACGTGAACGGCGGCGCCGTCGCGCTCGGCCATCCCATCGGCGCCTCGGGCGGCCGTATCGTCGCGACGCTCGTGCACGAGCTGCGCCGCAGCGGCGGCGGTCTGGGGCTCGCCGCGATCTGCTCGGGCGGCGGGCAGGGCGACGCCCTGCTGCTCGAGGCGTAGCGCCATGCGGGGGGCCGTTGCCCTGGTCGCGTCGACGGTCGCGCTCGTCACGAGCGGCGAGGCCGCGGCCTACACGTGCCCGCAGACGCTGTTGAAGGAGCGGATCGACCAGGCGCAGGCGGTGTTCGTCGGCCGCGCCACCGCATCGAGGCCCGTGCCCGGCGCGGGGATCCCGCAGCGGATCGTCACGTTCCGCGTCGACCAGGAGGTGAAGGGCGACGTCGGCGCCACCGTCGACGTGCGGATCCCGGTGCGCCCCGAGAACGGCGGGCAGCGCATCCCCCTCGACGTCGCGGCGGGCATCCTCGCCTCGCCCGTCGACGGCACGCTCTTCACGACCCGCTGCGGCGTCACCGATCCCGGGGCCGTGCTCGCAACGGTGGACGAGCCGCGCGGAAACGCGATCAAGCTCCTCATCGGCATCCTCATCCTCGCCGCGGTGCTCGGCTACTCCGTGCGGCGGGTGAGGCGCAAGCAGGCGGCGGCCGGCCGCGGTAGCCTCGCGCCGTGAGCTTCGAGCGCGTTCTCGTCGTCGGGGCCGGGCAGATGGGCGCCGGCATCGCTCAGGTCGTCGCCGCCTCGGGCCGCGACGTGCTGCTGCACGACCCCTATCCCGGCGCCGTCGAGCGCGGGCTCGGCGCGATCCGCACGAGCCTCGAGAAGCTCGCGGACAAGGGTGGCCCGCCGCCGGACGAGGTGCTCGCGCGGCTCACGCCCGTGGACGCGCTGACGCCCGCCGACCTCATGATCGAGGCGATCGTCGAGGATCGGGACGCCAAGGAGGAGCTGTTCCGCGCCGCGGACGGGGTGCTGCCGCCGCAGGCAGTCCTCGCCTCGAACACCTCCTCGATCCCCATCACCTCACTCGCGGCGGTCACGTCGCGGCCGGAGCGGGTGATCGGCATGCACTTCTTCAACCCGGTGCCGGTGCTGAAGCTCGTCGAGGTGATCCGGGCCCTGCAGACCTCCGACGAGACGGCCGCCGCCGTCGTCGGGCTCGCACGCGATCTCGGCAAGGTGCCGGCCGAGGCGAACGACTACCCCGGGTTCGTGTCGAACCGCATCCTGATGCCGTTCGTCAACGAGGCGGCCTACGCGCTCATGGAGGGTGTTGCCGAGGCCGAGGCGATCGACACGATCGCGAAGCTCGGGTTCGCGCACCCGATGGGCCCGCTCGCGCTCGCCGACCTGATCGGGCTCGACACCTGCGTCGCGATCATGGAGGTGCTGCAGCACGGGCTCGGCGACCCGAAGTACGCACCGTGCCCGCTGCTGCGGCAGTACGTCGCCGCCGGGCGGCTCGGCCGCAAGAGCGGCCGCGGCTTCTACGACTACGCCTGAGGCCGCGGAAACGGCGAGGAGCAGGAGAAACGCCGGCGGAGCCGCGTCCCCGCCCGACTATACTGCCGCCGGCATGGACTTCTCGCTGACCCCCGACCAGCGCGAGATCCAGGCACTGGCGCGAGAGGTCGCGGATACGGAGATCGCACCGTATGCGGCCGAATGGGACCGCCGGCACACGTTTCCGCGCGCGACGATCGACCGGCTCGGCGAGCTCGGCCTGATGGGCGTCTGCGTGCCGGAGGAGCTCGGCGGCGGGGGCGCCGACTTCCTCTCGTACATCCTCGTGCTCGAGGAGCTGTCGCGGGCCGACGCCGGCGTCGGCGTCACGGTGGCCGTGCACACGAGCGCCGTCACGCTCCCGATCGTCGCCTTCGGCAGCGAGGAGCAGCGGCGACGCTTCGTGCCCGACCTCGCGTCCGGCCGCGCGATCGGAGCGTTCGCGCTCACCGAGCCCGACTCGGGGTCGGACGCGGGGGCGCTGCGCACGTCCGCCACCCGCGTCGGCGACGGCTGGTCGATCACCGGCTCGAAGCAGTGGATCACGAACGGCAGCCACGCGTCGACGTTCCTCCTCTTCGCGCGCACCGACCCGTCCACGAGCGGGCCGCGCGGCATCAGCGCGTTCCTGCTCGACGGCGACCAGATCGAGGTGACCCGGGAGGAGGAGAAGCTCGGGCTTCACTCGTCCTCGACCGCCGACATCCGCATCGACGGGGCACATGCCTCCCGCGACCGGCTGCTGCACGAGGAGCATCACGGGTTCACCGTCGCCATGCGCACGCTCGACGGAGGCCGCATCGGCATCGCGGCGCAGGCGGTGGGGATCGCGCAGGCGGCATACGACGCGGCGCGCGCGTTCGCCGTGGAGCGGCGCCAGTTCGGGCGCCGCATCGCCGACTTCCAGGCAATCCAGTTCAAGCTCGCGGACATGGCGACGGAGATCGACGCCGCCCGCTGGCTCACCTACCGCGCCGCGTGGCTCAAGCAGAGCGGCCGGCCGCACAGCGCCGAAGGAGCCAAGGCGAAGCTGTTCGCCTCGCGCACGGCGGTGGCGGTCACCCGGGAGGCGGTGCAGGTGCTCGGGGGCTACGGCTACACCCGCGACTTCCCGGTCGAGCGCCTCTACCGCGACGCCAAGATCACCGAGATCTACGAGGGCACGAGCGAGATCCAGCACATCGTGATCGCACGCGAGCTGCTCTCCCGCCAGGTCGAGGCGACGCGCGAGCCGGGCTCGGGCGGATAGGCTCACGGCGTGCCCCGCTCGGCCGACGAGCCTGTCCGCCTGACGCGGATCTACACCCGCGGCGGCGACGCGGGGGAGACCTCGCTCGGGGACGGCTCGCGCGTCTCCAAGCTCGACCGCCGCATCGCCGCCTACGGCGGCACCGACGAGCTCAACGCCCACCTCGGCGCCGTGCTCGCCGGCGACTGCCCCGCCGCGCTGCGCGCCCCGCTCGAGCGCATCCAGAACGAGCTGTTCGACGTCGGCGCCGACCTGTCCGTCCCGTGGGGGATCGAGGGGCGGCTTCGCGTCGAGCAGAGCATGATCGACGAGCTGGAGCGGCTGTGCGACCGCTTCAACGAGCCGCTGCCCGAGCTCAAGAGCTTCGTGCTGCCCGGCGGCACCGAGGCGTCCGCACGGCTCCACGTCGCGCGCACGGTCTGCCGCCGTGCGGAGCGCGAGACGCTGCTCGCCGCCGGCGAGCACGACGTCAACCCGCTCGTGCTCGTCTACCTGAACCGCCTCTCCGACCTGCTGTTCATCATGGCGCGCGCGGCGAACGCGCTCGCCGGAGCCGGCGAGCCGCTCTGGAAGCCCGGCGCGTCACGGTAGCGGGATCGATCTCGCCGGGGCAGGATCGCACCCGGCGGGGCTGAACGCAGCGGAGATGCACGTGAGCAGGCCACTTGCGGGCGCTGCCTGGGCGACGCTCGCCGCCTCCTGCTTCGCCGTCTTCGGCATCACGGTCGAGGCCGCCGTTGCAGCCCTGGGCTGCGCGGTGCTCGTCGCCGTGACCGTCACCGACCTCGAGCGGCGCATCGTGCCGAATCGCATCGTCGTGCCGGCGCTCGCCGGCGCGCTCGCCGTCCAGACGCTACGCGACCCGGGGTTGGAGCCGGCTCTCGCCGCACTCGGGGCGGGCGGGTTCTTCCTGCTCGCCGCGCTCGTGTATCCCGCGGGGATGGGAATGGGCGACGTCAAGCTGGCGGCGTTCCTCGGCGCGTGGCTCGGGGTCGACGTCGTCGTGGCGCTGTTCGCCGCCTCCGTGTTGTCGCTCGTCCCCGCGATCGCGATCCTCGTCCGCGCGGGCGCGGCAGGGCGCAAGGTGGGAATCCCGTTCGCGCCCTTCCTCGCCGCCGGAGCCGTGGTCGCCCTCTTCCTCGGCGAGCCGCTGCTCGACTGGTGGCTGCGCCCGTAACGGGCCTCGCCCGCCTTCAGGCTTCCGGTGGGTCGGGCGTCCCGGCCGGCTCGAGATAGGCGTACGAGCGCGCGTCGCCCGGGAGCGGTGCGCTCCCGGCGCGGACGACCCGGAAGCGCTCCAGGTCGACCTCGATCTCGCTTCCCACCGCGGGCGCAGGGCCGGAGCTCTCGACCATGCGGTAGCGCTCGCCGGGCACGAAGAGCACGTGCGTGTCCGCGCGGGCCTCCGTGTGCGCCTGCGGCATCCCCTCGATGCCGAGGCCTCCGGCGACGGCGGCGACCGCCTGCGTGAGCGCGCCGCGGCCCGCGCTGACGGCATCCCGTTCCGCCGCCAGGGCAGCCTCGCGGGTGGCGAGGTCATGCGTCGCTGCCTCCACCTGCGTCTCCCGCAGCGCGAGCTCTCGCTCCCGCTGCTCGAGGTCGACGAGGCGGCTCTCGCGCTGCAGCAGCGCGGCCTGGGCGGCGGCGAGGGAGCGGCGTGCCGCCTCCGTCTCGGCCACGAGCTGCTCGAGGCTCAGCTCGCGCGCGTCCAGCTGCGCGGCGCGCGCGAGCAGGTCTGCGACCTGGCGCTCGCTCTCTGCCAGCTTCCGCTCCCGCCCGGCGAGCGTCTCCGCGATGCGGTCGAGGGCGGCTTCGCGCTCGGCGAGTGCCGCCTCCTTGCGTTCGGCTGCGGCACGGCGCAGCTCGACGGCGCCGAGCTCTCGCCTGCGCTCGGCGAGCTCCCGCTCGCTCGCGGCGAGACGCTCGTCGCGGTCCCCGAGCTGCCGCGCGAGCAGCGTCAGCTCGGCGTGGCGCTCGTCGAGTTCTGCGGAGCCGTGCCGGAGCATCTCCTCGACGGCGGCACGCAGCCGGGCGGTCTGCTCCTCGCGCCGCTCGAGATCGGCGATCGTCCTCGCAAGCTGCTCGCTGCGCTCCTCGATCTCCCGGCCGCGCTCGGCGATCAGCGCCTCCACGTCCGTGCCGTGCCCGTCGGTGGCCGCGAACAGGCCGCGGAGGCGGTTGCGCAGACGCTCGTCCGGGGCTCTGCGCCCCGGCCAGTGGTCCCACTCGCGATCCCTACGGGGCTGTCCCTGCATCACGTGGCTCCTCGGACGGTCGCGCCGGCGGCCCGCCTACCTAAGCCGTCGAGTTCGGAGCCGTGCCGCCGGCGCCCCTTGCGATTCGACGGTCTGACGGGCGCTCCTGCCTCACGAGTGCTCGCACGTGTTCCGGGGCCCGCGCGGCGACCGGCCGTTGCCCGACCCGCCGGGGGCTCGCGGCCCGAGGGCTTCGCCCGGGGTGACTACTTCGGTCGGGGCTTGGCGAGGGTGCGGCTCGGGACGGAGCCACGCGCGCCGAAGTCCATCGTGATGATCCACACCGGCCCTTCGCCGAATGTGCCCGTCGACGACGGGGCGCGGACGGCGCCGACGCCGACCTCGCGCCAGCGAACGCCGAGCAGGATCTCGCGGTGCGGCGGCGAGGCGAGCCAGGACGCGAGCGCGGCGTCCGCGTCGACCGCGGCCGTGTTGTAGAGGAGGTTCTCCCCGACCGACCACGCGCCGCCCGGCATCGGCGGGTAGAAGCGCTTGATGCGATCCGAGAACGGTGTCCCGTCGGCGGAGGAGTGGGCGAAGAACCCGCCGGCGGCCATCGCCTTCGAGTGCATGACGGCGGACGCGTCGAGCGCGCGGGAGACGCTCAAGGTCGCGAGGCCACGGCTCCGCCGCAGCTGGTTGAGCTTCGAGAAGATGCCCTGCTCGAGGCCGGGGAGCCTGACCGCGCTCGTCTCGGCGCGTGCCGACGCTCCCGACGTCCCGGCGACAACGCCGCTGAGCGCGAGCAGGAGCGCGCCGATGACTGCCGTCCGCCGCATGCTTGGGAGAGCCATCGGTCGGAGCGGCGACCGGCTCGTTCCCTCGAACGAGGGTCGGCGAGCGTACCGGAGAGCGAACCCGGATCGACCGTGCCGTGGGGGCGGTCGATCCGGGACGAGGCCTCGTGCCGGCGACGAAGCGTCGTCCTGCGCCGGCGCTAACACTTCCCGCCTCGTCGGCGTCTACCCTTGCGGTATGGCGGTGACCCCCGAGCGGCGCTCGTTCCTTGCGTCACCGCGCAACCAGCGCTACGCGCTGTGGACCGGGATCGTCGTGCTCGTCATCGGGGCCGCCGCGTTCACGTTCGCGTTCTTCCGCAACACGGGCAACCCGGCGGAGACGTTCTCGAACAAGCCGGCGGACATCTTCAAGCCGCAGAAGACGGTGAAGGTCGACCCGGCCGCCCGCCGCGTCGCCGGGGAGTTCATCAAGACCGCCGTCGCGCGCAAGGATCTCGCCGCCTCGTACGACCTCGTGCATCCGGAGCTGCGGCAGGGCTTCACGAGGAAGCAGTGGGAGACGGGGAACATCCCGGTCGTCTTCTACCCGACGGGCGACATCCAGATCGCGACGTTCAAGGTCGACCGCTCGTACAAGCGCGAGGTCGTCCTGCAGGTGTTCATGGTCCCGAGGCCGGGATCCGGCGTCAAGCCCGCGATCTTCTTCATCGGACTCAAGCGCGTCGGCGGCGACGACGGGCCGTGGAAGGTCTTCTACTGGGTGCCGCGCTACCGGCCCGCGGTTCCCGACCCGGGCTAGCGCGCCCGATGTCGTACCGCGCCCGGCGTCGCCTCGTCGTCCTCGCCGCCGCCACCGCCGCCGCGGGCGCGCTCGTCCTCACGGCGACCTTCTTCTGGAACACGGCCGGCACGCGCGAGACGTTCTCGGGCGGGCCCGCGCAGATCTTCACCGCCCCTGCCGAGCGCACGCTCACCGCGGGCGAGCGGGCGGCTCTCGTCTCCGTGGCGCAGCGCTTCGTGTCGACCGCCGTCGCGCGCGACCATCCCGAGCGCGCGTTCGACGTCGTCACGGCGACGCTGCGCGGCGGCCTGTCACGGAAGCAGTGGGCGAGCGGGGAGATCCCGGTCGTGCCCTACCCGGTCGACGGCGCCCGCTGGAAGGTGCAGTACGCCAACGAGGAGGCGGTCGGCCTGCTCGTGCTGCTCTACCCCGCCGGCGGCGCGCGCGAGCAGCCGACCGTGTTCACGATGCGCGTCGTCCCACGCAGGCTCGGCGATGCCACCCGCTGGCTCGTCGACGCCTGGGGTCCGCAGGGAGGCCCGCAGCCGCCGGCCGGGCGCACCTCGAGCTCTCCCGCGGACGCGCTTGCCGGCATCGCCTCCGGCGAGCTCGAGCGCGTGTCGACGCAGGCGAGCACGCTGTGGCTCGCGATCCCCGTCGCGCTCCTGGGTCTCGTGTTCGTCGTGCCGATCGTGTTCCTCGTGCGCGAGCGGCGCGCGGAGCGACGGATGCGGCGCCGCCTCGGCGCCCGCACGCCGTAGCTCAGACCGGTGTCTCGAGCCCGTCGTAGGCGAGCTCGAGACCCTCGTCGAGCGGCAGCTCGTACGGGCGGTGCGTGATCAAGAGCCTTCGCGCGCCGGCGCGCTGCGCCGCCGCGACCGCCTCGGCGGCGCAGAGATGTCCCCGCGGCACGCCGTCCGCGGCGGCGTCGCGCAGCGTCGCCTCGCACAGGAACAGGTCGGCGTCGCGCCCGAGCTCGGAGAGGGCATCGGTCGGCCCCGTGTCCGCCGAGTAGGCGAGCGTCGCCCCGCCGGCCTCCACGCGCGCGCCGTACGCGGGCATGCGGTAGTGGAGCATCGGCGCCATCGTCAGCGTCAGCGCGCCGACGGCGAACGGCGCCTGCGGCGCGTATTCGCGCGCTGCGAACACCTGCTCGAACATGCTCGCGAAGCCCAGCCTGCTGCCGTGGTCGGCGAGCGCCGCCCTGCCGCCGGGGGGAAGCCAGAGCGCGGGAGGCGTATGCCCGCCGGCCTGGAACATCGATCCCCACACCCAGGGAACGAGGTCTCCCCAGTGGTCGAGATGGAAGTGCGAGATCACGATCGCGTCGGGGGTCGGCCAGGGCTCGGCCTCGCGCAAGCGGGCGAGTACGCCCGGCCCGCAGTCGAGCAGCACGCGCGTCCCGTCCGACTCCACGAGGTATCCCGACTGCGCCCCGCCGGGGTTGGGCCACGCCGGCGAGCAGCCGATGACGGTCAACTTCACGCTCGTATACTGCCCTCGTGGATCGGAAGATACGCGTGGTGATCGCCAAGCCCGGCCTCGACGGTCACGACCGCGGCGCCAAGATCATCGCCCGCGCGCTGCGCGACGCCGGCATGGAGGTGATCTACACCGGGCTCCACCAGACCCCCGAGCAGATCGTCGAGACGGCGGTCCAGGAGGACGCCGACGCGGTCGGGATCTCGATCCTCTCCGGCGCCCACATGACGCTCGTGCCGCGCATCCTCGACGGGCTGCGCGCGAACGAGGCGGACGACGTGCTCGTCGTCGTCGGCGGGACGATCCCGGACGACGACGCCGACGAGCTGAAGCAGCTCGGCGTCGCGGCGGTGTTCACGCCGGGCGCGCCGACGAGCGAGATCGTCGACTTCCTCCGCGGCGCCGTCGGCGCCTGACGTCCGCCCCGGCGCCGCAGATCGGCCGTCAGCCGTGCCGGACGCGGTCGACCGCGAGCGCGCCCGGGGCGCCGGCCATCATCTCGGGCGACACCGGCGCCGGCACCGTGATCACCGTCAGCCGCGTTGCGGCGCGCGACGCGGGCGCCCGAGGCGTGAGGGTCGCGAGCTGTGCCGCCGCCGACTCGTCGAGCTGTGCGCCGTCGGGCACGGCGAGCTCGACCGAGCGTGGAGCGATCGCCGTCCAGCGTCCGCCGGGCCACACCCGCACGGCGGTGACGGAGAGCTCGAGCACTCCCGCGCCCGCGGAGACCGGCACGCCCCTGAGCCCGAGCGCGACCTTCCGCGCGGGGTTCGCCGGGAGGGGGAACAGCAGCCGCGTCGCCGCGTTGAGGGACGGGAACGGGTTCACGTCGGCGCCGCCATTCGGATGCACCTCGAAGTGCAGGTGGTAGGTGCCTTCCGCGTCGCCCGAGTCGCCGTTGTAGCCGATCTGCTGGCCCGCCTTCACCTTCGCGCCGTCTTCGAGGCCGTCGGCGTACGCGACGCCGGGCACGCACGCGCCGCGGTTGTCGCGCCGTGGCGTGAGGTCGTTGTTGAGGTGGACGTAGAGGTAGGTGGTGCCGCTCGCGCCGTGGAGGTAGAGCATGCAGCCGGCGCGCGCCGAGCGCGTCCAGAACGTCACGGTGCCGTCCTCGGCGGCGACGGCGGGCGAGCGCCAGGTCGTGAGGATGTCGTTGCCGGCATGCTCGGCGTTGGCGCGCGGGTCGCGGTAGTCGTCGCCGTAGCGTGCGGCTCCGACGATCGGGAACACGATCGGCACGACGCGCGCCGCCCTCCTCGCCGTCGCCGGACCGTCGCGCGCCGTCGACGCTGACGCCGCACCCGTGCAGAGGGCGGCGAGGAGGAGGAGAAGGAGAGCTCCTCGGGCTGTCGTCCGGTGGCGTCGCATAAGGCTCCGGTTCGCGCTCGAAGCGGTGACCCTACCATGCGCGCGCGGACGCACGGCCCGTCGTCGCCTGTGCGCACTCGCCGCTGCGGCGGTCGTTAGAGTCTCGGCCATGAAGATCGCCGTCTGTGTCAAGCAGGTCCCGGACGCGACCGCCGCGAAGCGGCTCGACCCGGTCACGCGGCGCCTCGACCGCTCGGGCGAGAGCGCGCTCAACGCCACCGACGTCAATGCCGTCGAGGAGGCCCTGCGCATCAAGGAGGCCGCGGGCGGCGAGGTGGTCGTCGTGTCGCTCGGCCCCGAGAAGGCGCTGGACTCGCTGCGCAAGGCGCTCGCGATGGGCGCCGACCGCGCCGTGCTCGTCTCCGACCCGGACGCCGCCGGCTCCGATCTCGTGGCGACGAGCTACGTGCTCGCGAAGGCGCTCGAGCGCGAGAGCGCCGACCTCGTCCTGTTCGGGCAGCAGTCGTCCGACTCCGACGGCGCCGTGCTGTGGGCGGCCGTCGCCGAGCGGCTGCGCCGGCCGATGGTCTCGCAGGTCGCCGAGCTCACCGTCGACGGCGGCTCGGTGACCGGCAAGCGCCAGACGGAGTTCGGCTACGACGTCATCTCCGCGCCGCTTCCGGCCGTCGTCGCCGTCTCCGACGCCATCAACGAGCCTCGCTACCCGTCGCTCAAGGGGATCATGAGCGCGAAGTCGAAGCCGACCGAGACGCTCTCCCTCGCCGACATCGCTGTCGAGGCCGACCGCGCGGGCGCGGCCGGCTCGCGCACCACGGTGATCGCGCTCGCGCCGCCGCCGCCGAAGGGCGACCAGATCAAGCTCGAGGACGACGGCAGCGCCGCCGAGCGGCTCGTCGAGTTCCTCGCGGAGAGGAAGCTGCTATGACGCTCGTGTTCCTCGAGCATCACGACGGCGAGCTGCAGAAGGGCGGGCTCGGCGTTCTCGCCAAGGCCGCATCGCTCGGAGGCGAGGTGGCCGCGGTCGTCGTCGGCCACGGCGTCCGCGCCGCCGCTGCCGCCGCAGGCAACTACGGCGCCTCGACCGTGTACGTGGTCGACGACCCGGCGCTCGAGGCGCCGCTGCCGCAGCCGCGCGTCGACGCGCTCGAGGCCGTGGTGCGCGCCTCCGGCGCGGAGAACGTCCTCTTCGCCGCTTCCGTCCTCTCCGCCGACGTCGCCGCAGGGCTCGCGGCGCGGCTCGACGCCGGCCTCAACTGGGACGTGACCGACCTCGCGCTCGACGGCGGCACGCTCGTCGCCAAGCGCCCGGCACTCGGCGACACCGTGCTCGTCGACGTGGGATGGACGAGCACGCCGCGCATCGCGCTCGTCCGCTCCGGCGCGTTCGAGGCCGTCGAGACGGGCGGCACTGCGACCGTGCAGGAGGTCGCCGCCGAGCTGCGCGACTACTCGACGGCGGCGCGCATGGTCGAGCAGGCCCACGAGCAGTCGAGTGGGCCGTCGATCGAGGACGCCGACGTGATCGTCGCGGGCGGCCGCGGGCTCGGCGCCCCCGAGGGGTTCAGGCTCGCCGAGGAGCTCGCGGAGGCGCTCGGCGGAGCCGTCGCCGCCACGCGCGCGGTCGTCGACGCCGGCTGGTACCCGTACTCGACCCAGGTCGGGCAGACGGGCAAGTCGGTGTCGCCGAGGCTCTACATCGCGCTCGGTATCTCCGGGGCGATCCAGCACAAGGTCGGCATGCAGAGCTCGGGCACGATCGTCGCGATCAACAAGGATCCGAACGCGCCCATCTTCGACTTCGCCGACTTCGGCATCGTGGGCAAGGTCGAGGACGTCGCGCCCAGGCTCGCCGAGCTCGTGCGCCGGCGCAAGGCCTAGGTGGGACGGCGATCCGCGCCGCCGACTTCCCACCACCGTTCTCGGACGCCGAGGTGATCGCGGCCCCGACGGACGCGCCCGGCGAGCGCATCGAGGTCGGCGTGCTCATCGTCGGCGGTGGCCCCGGCGGGCTCGCGTGCGCGCTGCGGCTCGGACAGCTGCTCGAGGAGCGGCCCGACGTCGCGGAGCGCCTGGGCGAGGTTCCCGTCGCGCTCGTCGACAAGGGCAAGCAGCCGGGCTCCCACCTGCTCTCCGGCGCGGTCATGAACCCGCGCGCGCTGCGCCGCCTGTTCAGGGGCCGGCCCGAGCAGCTCGCCGCCGTGCCGACCTACGGCGAGGTGCCGGGGGAGGGCGTGTACCTGCTGACGCGCAGGCGGGCGCTCCGGATCCCACCGCCGCCGACGCTGCGCAACCACGGCAACTGGATCGTCTCGATCTCGCAGATGGCCCGAACCCTGGCCGAGCAGGCCGAAGCGGGCGGCACGTTCATCCTCCCGGAGACGAGCGCCGAGCGGCTGCTCGTCGAGCACGGCCGCGTCGCCGGCGTGCGCACGGGCGACAAGGGCCGTGGCAAGGAGGGCGAGCCGCTCGGCAACTTCGAGCCCGGCTCCGACATCGTCGCCAAGGTCACCGTGCTCGCCGAGGGCACGGCCGGACACCTCACCTATGCGGCGATCGACCACTTCGGCCTGCACGGGCGCGAGCCGCAGATGTGGGAGCTCGGCGTCAAGGAGGTGTGGCGGGTCGCGCGGCCCCTCGACAAGATCGTGCACACGCTCGGCTGGCCGCTGCGCAAGCGCGCCGCCTACCGGGAGTTCGGCGGCTCGTGGATCTACCCGATGGGCGAGGAGATGGTGTCGATCGGGTTCGTGATCGGGCTCGACTACCGCGACCTCGAGCTCTCCGCGCACGACCTCCTGCAGGAGTTCAAGACGCATCCCTTCGTGCGGCGCATCCTCGAGGGCGGCGAGCGCCTCGCGTGGGGGGCGAAGACGATCACGAGCGGTGGCTGGCACGCCCTGCCGCGAAAGCTCAACGCCCCCGGCCTGCTGCTCGTCGGCGAGAGCGCCGGCCTCGTCGACCTCGCCCGGCTCAAAGGGGTGCACCTGGCGATCGAGTCGGGGCGCCTCGCTGCCGAAGCTGCCTTCCGCTCGCTCGAGCGAGGCGAGAGCCCCGGACGCATCGGCGTCTTCGACTCCTACGACGAGGAGCTGCGCGGCGGCTACGTGGGGCAGAGCCTGCGGCAGGTGCGGAACATGCGGCAGGCGTTCGAGAAGGGCTTCTTCGTCGGCGGCGCGCTTGCGAGCGCGATGACGGTGACGAAGGGGAAGCTGCCGCCGAAGGAGTTCCACAACGAACGCAACGACGCGGTGCCGCTGCTGCGCTCAGGACGTGCGGCGCGCTACCCGGTTCCCGACGGAGCGCTCACGTTCGACAAGCTCTCGTCGGTGTTCGCCTCGGGCAACCGCACGCGCGACGACCAGCCGAACCACGTGCGCATCGAGCGTCGCGTGCCGCGCGACGTCGCGGAGATGTGGGCATGGATGTGCCCGGCGCAGGTGTACGAGGTGGGAGACGAGCTGGGCGACGGGACGGTGGAGGTGAGGATGACGCCGTCGAACTGCGTCCAGTGCGGCGCGATCAGCGCCCGCGGCGGCCGCTTGACCCCGCCCGAGGGCGGCTCCGGCCCCGAGTACACGTTGACGTAGAGGCGCCTGCCGTGGACGACCCCCTGCCCGCCGGGACGGCCGCCGCCGCCGACCGCCGCGCCGACGTGGCTGTGATCGGGGCCGGCATCGTCGGCCTCTCCACGGCGCGGCTGCTCGCGCTGCGCCATCCACGGCTGCGCATCGTCGTGCTCGACAAGGAGCAGGCGATCGCCCGGCACCAGACGGGCCGCAACAGCGGCGTCATCCACTCCGGCATCTACTACGCGCCCGGCTCGCTGAAGGCGGAGCTGTGCGTGCGCGGTGCCGCCGCTCTCAGCGCATACTGCGACGAGAAGGGGATTCCCACCCTGCGCTGCGGGAAGGTCGTCGTGGCGAGGCTGCCGCAGGAGCTGCCGCGCCTCGAGGAGCTGCACCGGCGCGGCGTCGCGAACGGCGTCGCGGGGCTCGAGCTGATCGGACGCGAGCGGCTGCGAGAGCTGGAGCCGCACGTCGCCGGCGTGCGCGCGCTGCACGTTCCCGGTACCGGGGTCGTCGACTACGGCCGCGTCGCATCCGCCTACGCGGAAGACTTCGCGGCCGCAGGCGGCGAGGTGCTCCTCGGCCGCGAGGTGACCGGCATCCGCCGCGTGCGCGGCCGCGTTCTGCTCGAGACCGGCGCCGGCAGCGTCGAGGCGCGGCACGTCGTCGCCTGCGCCGGCGTCTACGCCGACCGGGTCGCGCGGCTCGGCGGTGGAGACCCCGAGCCGCGCATCGTCCCGTTCCGCGGCGACTACTACGCGCTCAAGCCGGAGCGGCGGCATCTCGTCAACGCGCTCGTCTATCCCGTCCCCGACCCCGGCTTCCCGTTCCTCGGCATCCACACGACGCTGCGCGTCGACGGGTCGGTACTGCTCGGGCCCAACGCGGTGCTCGCCTTCGCGCGCGAGGGCTACGGGCGCTTCGACGTGAGCCTCGGCGACCTCGCCGAGACGCTGCGCGCGCCCGGGTTCCGTCGCATCGCGCGGCGCTACTGGCGCACCGGGCTCGGCGAGACGGTGCGCGACTACAGCAAGCGCTTGTTCGTCGCCTCGGCGCGCAGGCTGATCCCCGAGCTCGAGCCCTCGGACGTCGTGCCCGGGCCGGCGGGCATTCGCGCGCAGGCGCTCGCCGCCGACGGCACGCTCGTGGACGACTTCGTGCTCGAGCACCGCGACGGGGCCATCCACGTGCGCAACGCGCCGTCCCCCGGGGCGACGTCGTCGCTCGCGATCGCCGAGCGCCTCTCCGATCTGGCCGGCGAGGCGTTCGGCCTCTAGACCGGGCTCTAGCGCCGCGCCGTCCACGCCTCCACCATTGCCACGCGCTGCCGCAGCGTGGGGTGGGTGCCGAGGAGCGCCTGCGCCCAGGCGGGCGGGTCGGGATCGCCGAGCGACGAGCGCGCGAACCCGACGAAGAGGCTGCGTGCGGCAGCCGGGTCGCGTGCCGTCTGCAGGGCCTTCCAGTCCGCCTCCGCCTCCATGCCGCGGCTGATCCGATTCTGCGCGGGGGCGAGCGCGAGCTGGATCGCCGCGACGACGAGCAGCGCCAGCGGCACCGCTTCGGGCCGTCCCATGCCGCCCCGGCCGCGCGTGAGCCGCATCAGCAGCCACGCCCCCGGCAGCGCGAAGAGGGCGAACCAGGCGAGCCCCTTCGGGATGTGGCGGCTCGAGTGATGGGCGATCTCGTGGGCGAGCACGACGCGCACCTCCGCGTCCGAGAACGTGCCGTCGACCATCGTGCTCCACAGCACCACCTTGCGCGACGCACCGAACCCGACCGCGTAGGCGTTTGCCTGGCTTGTCGTCCCGCTCACGTCCTCGACCCCGACGGGGACGCCTGCGATGCCCTGCGCCCGCTCGATCTCGGCGGCGGCGCGGCGCAGGGCCGGATCCCGCAGCGGCGTCGTGCCGGTAACGAGATACGGCTGGGCGAAGGCGAAGAGGGCTCCGACGAGGACGAACACGCCCGCTCCGGGCACCCACCACCACTCGCCGACGGCGCGGGCGAGGAACATCACGACGAGCAGCGCCACGCAGATCGAGACGAACGCCGCCCCGAGCTCGAACCAGTGGCCGAACGCCCACTCGACGTATCCCATCTCCGTCAGGCCGTAGCGCCGCGCCCACCACACGTCGGCGAGCCGGAACGGCAGCTGCACGAGCCAGACGATCGCGAGCCCGAGCATCCCGAGCAGCATCCCCGTGCCGATCGGACCCGCCGCCGACTCGCGCGCGTAGCCGGCGCCGCGACGGGCGTAGGCCCACAGCGTCGCAAGCAGCGCGATCTGCTCGAGCGCCCAGGTGACGAGGAAGAAGCGCTCGACGTGCGCGGCCTTGTCGACGAGCGCGGCGCCGAACACCGACCGCGTGTCGACGTCGGGCAGGTCGAGGCCGGCGGGCACGGCAGTGCGCGAGAGGAGCACCGCGCACGCGACCCACGCCGCCGCGACGGCGGCGACGAGCACGAGGCGGAGCCGGCTCAGGCGGGCTCCCCGAGGGATGCGGAGGGCGCCGGCGCCCGGCCGGGATCTTCGAGCAGGGAGAGCTGCTCGTCGCCGGGCTGCGCGCGCAGTACCGGGCCCGCGTACGGGTAGCGCTCGCCGAGCAGGAACAGGTAGGCCGCCGTCTGGGCGTTGTAGCGGATGCAGGCGGCGCCGAGGTTGCGGATGCCCTCCGGCATCCGTCCCGTCACGAGCGCATGCCACCAGCCGAGGAGAGCGACGACGGAAAGCGTCCCGGTCAGCGCCGTGCTCATGAGCAGCGCCGGAATCGCCGCCGGGATCCGCACGAGCACGAGCACGCGGCGCCGGCGCCGCGACCCGTCTATCTCCACGTCGACCGGGTACGAGCCGCGGGCGCCGACGAAGCCCGGGAACGGGCCGCCGACGAGGAACACGAACGCGCTCACGTGCGCGGCGTATCGCGTCCACGCCGCCAGGAAGCGGAACAGCGGCCCGGGCACCGTGCCGCTGACGAGCGCCGCGAGCCAGGCGAGGGCGGCCGCGGGCACGACGGCAGTGCTCCAGAGGGCGAGCCAGAGGAGGTGCGGCGTCGCGAGCAGCCAGCGGAACAGCACCGTCAGGCGTGAGCGCTCGAGCGTCCCGCCCGCGGCGATGCGGACGGGATGCGCCGGTAGCTGCAGCGGAGGGCGCACGAGCGCGGGGTCGGCGCTCGGGTAGCGGTCGCTGAGGAGCAGGACGTACGCGGTCGTCTGGGCGGCATAGCCGATCGCGTAGGCGCCGACGTCGCGCAGCCCGCGCGGCATGCGCCCGGCGGCGAGGCCGGCGCACCAGCCGAGCAGCGCGACGACGAAGAGCACTCCTCCGGCGCCCGTGGCGAAGGACAGGGCCGCGCCGCCGCCGGCGATCGCGGGCGCGCCGGCGAGGGATGCCGAGAGCATGAGGGCGGGCACCGCGAGCACGAGGCGGAAGGCCGCGCCGAGGCGCCCCTGCCGGGCGGGCGGATCGATCTCGATGTCGACCGGGTAGCCGGCGGCGCCGGTGAAGGAGGGATAGGGTCCGGCGACGAGGGAGAGGTAGGCCGAGACGTGCGTCGAGTAGCGCACGTACGCGGCGACGAAGCGGTGGGGCGCGCGCGGCGCGCGGCCCCGGGCCAGAACCGCGAGCCAGAGGACGGGCGCCGGCACGAGCACGGCGAGCGTCCACAGCGCGAGCCAGAGCAGGTGCGGGACGGCGAGGAGGAGCCGCGGCAGGACCGTCACGCGCGGGCGCCGCAGGTCGTCGGCGACGACGAGGCGCACAGGACGGCGGCCGGCGGACTCCACGGCAGCATTCTGTTGCCCGGGCCGGTCGTCTACCATCCCGCGGTGGCCGGGATGCCGATCACGCCGGACGACGTGCGCCGTGCCGCGGAGACGATCCGGGGCGCCGTCGAGCGGACGCCGACGTTCAGCTCGCGCAGCCTCGGCGCGGGGAGGCACCTGAAGGCGGAGCTGTTCCAGCGCACGGGCTCGTTCAAGCCGCGCGGCGCTCTCAACAAGCTGCGCTCGCTGACGGCGGAGGAGCGCGCGCGCGGCGTGATCGGCGTCTCGGCCGGCAACCATGCGCAGGCGCTCGCGTGGGCGGCCGCCGTGGAGGAGATCGACGCCCTCGTCGTGACCTGGAAGGGGGCGAGCCGGGCGAAGCTCGACGCGACCCGCGGCTACGGCGCCGAGGTCGACGACGAGGCTTCCGGGCCGGCGGATGCCTTCGCCCGGCTGCATCGCCTGCGCGACGAGAGCGGCCGCGTGTTCGTGCACCCCTTCGACGACGCGGTCGTGCTGGCGGGTGCCGGAACGGTCGGCCTCGAGATCCTCGAGGACGTCCCCGGCGTCGACACCATCGTCGTCGCCACGGGCGGCGGCGGGCTCGTCTCCGGGATCGCGGCGGCCTGCGTGCCGGCGGGCGTCCGCGTCGTCGCGGTCGAGCCCGAGGGCGCGAACGCGCTCGCGCTCGGCCTCGCGGCCGGGGCGCCCGTGCCGATCACCCCCGACACGATCGCCGACGGCCTCACCGCGCCGTTCGCGGGCGCGCTGCCGCTCGAGATCTGCTCCGCGCTCGGCGTCGACGTCGTGCTCGTCTCCGAGGACGAGATCCGCGAGGCGTTCCGCTTCCTCTACGCGCGCGCGAAGCTCGCGGCAGAGCCGGCGGCGGCCGCCGCCGTGGCGGCCGTGCTCACGGGCCGCGTCGACGGCGGCACGGTCGTCGCCGTCGTCTCCGGAGGCAACGTCAGCCCCGATACCGCCTCTGCTATCCTGGCCGCACGATGAAGGCCGAGATCCATCCAGACTACGTCCTCGCGCACGTCACCTGCTCGTGCGGGAACGAGTTCACCACCCGCTCCACCAAGTCCGAGCTCCATGTCGAGATCTGCTCGAACTGCCACCCGTTCTACACGGGCAAGCAGAAGCTCATGGACACCGGCGGCCGGGTCGAGCGCTTCCAGAAGCGGCTCGAGAAGGCCGGCGGCGCCCGCCGCGGCTAGAGGCTCTCTCTTCCCGTGACCTCCCGCGCGCACACGCCGACGCCCGCGTCGGCTGCGAAGGTGCGCGTGTGAGCGGCGTCTCCTACGGCGGCCAGGCCGTGCTCGAGGGCGTGATGATGCGCGGCCCGACCGTGTGGTCGGTCGCCGTGCGCAGGCCGAACGGCGAGATGGCCGAGGTGACGAAGCCGATCACCTCGCCGATGCAGCGCCATCGCGTGTGGCGGCTCCCGGTCATCCGCGGCGTCGTCGCGCTCGGCGAGTCGCTCGCGATCGGGTTCCGCGCGCTCGCGATCTCGGCGAACTACGCCGCGCAGGCGGAGGGCGAGCGCGGAGAGGACGGCGAGGTCGCGACGGAGATCTCGCGCGGCCAGATCATCTTCTCGTTCGTGATCGCGATCGGCTTCGCGCTGATGCTGTTCAAGGTCGGCCCGGCGCTGCTGACGAGCTGGCTGCCGATCGACGGGACGACCTGGTTCGTGATCGTCGAGGGGGGCATCCGGGTCGCCGTCTTCGTCCTCTACATCGTCCTGATCGGGTTGCTCCCCGATCTCAAGCGCGTGTTCCAGTATCACGGCGCCGAGCACAAGGCGATCAACGCGCTCGAGGCGGGGTCGGAGCTCACGCCCGTGAACGTGCAGAAGTACAGCTTGATCCATCCTCGCTGCGGAACTGCTTTTTTGCTATGGGTGATGGTGATCGGCATCTTCGTCTTCGCGCTCGTCGGCCGTCCGGTCTGGTACTGGCTCGTCGTGAGTCGCGTCGCGCTCCTGCCCGTGATCGCCGGGCTCGCCTACGAGCTCATCCGCTATGCGGGCCGCCACCAGGCCAACAGGGTGCTGATGGCGCTGCTCGCGCCCGGGCTTTGGCTGCAGCGCCTGACGACGCGGCAGCCGACGCTCGACCAGATCGAGGTGTCGATCCGCGCGCTCGAGGAGGTGATCCGGCGCGAGCAGGCCGAGACGCCGGGTGAGGAGCGTGCCGGCTCGAAGGTCGAAGTGATGGCGTAGGCCGCGCCGCCTACGCCCGGCACCCACGAGGGAAGGAGAGAGAGCAATGCCGAGGATCGTCCGCGAAGCCGGGATCACCTGGGAGGGCAACCTCGCTCGTGGAGCCGGGACGATCTCCGCAGCCTCGTCGGGCGCCTTCGGCGCTCTCCCCTACAGCGCCGCGACCCGCATCGGGGTGCCGGAGGGCAAGACGAGCCCGGAGGAGCTGCTCGCCGCCGCGCACGGCGGCTGCTTCACGATGTCCCTGGCGAGCGAGCTGACGAAGGCCGGCACGCCGCCCGAGCGGCTCGACGTCCGTTGCGTCGTGACGATGGACGAGGTGGAGGGGAAGGGTCACCAGATCGTCCATTCGTCGCTCGAGGCGCGCGGCGTCGTGCCCGGGTGCGACGACGCGGCGTTCGCGCAGGCGGCGGAGGCCGCCGACGCCGGCTGCCCGTTCTCGGCGCTGATCCGGGCGAGCGCCACGGTCGCCGTGAGCGCGTCGCTCGCCTGACGCGCCGGCACCTCCCGGCTACCATCGACGCGTGGCCGGCATCGAACAGCTCGTGCAGGAGCTCGACCGCTCCTACGCGGACCTGCAGGCGCGCCTCGCCGACCCGGCGGTCTACAACGACCACCGGGAGGCGGCCGACATCGGCCGCCGGCTGAAGGAGCTCGAGGCCGCGCACCGGCTCGCGCGCGACTGGTCGCTGGCGCGCGCCGACCTCGCTGCCGCGAAGGCCGACCCCGAGCTCGCGTCGATGGCGGCAGAGCTCGAGTCGGAGGTCACCCGCCTGGAGGAGGAGCTCAAGCTCGCGCTCGTCGAGCGCGACCCGGCCGACGCCAAGGACGTGATCGTCGAGGTACGCCAGGGCGTCGGCGGCGACGAGGCCGCGATCTGGGCCGGCGACGTCTTCCGCATGCTGACGCGGTACGCCGAGCGGCGCGGGTTCAAGACCGAGATCCTGAGCGCCAACGAGAGCGAGACGGGCGGCTACAAAGAGGTCGTGTTCGCCGTCAAGGGCGACGGCGCGTACTCCGTGTTCAAGTACGAGGGCGGCACCCACCGCGTGCAGCGCGTCCCCGAGACGGAGTCGCAGGGTCGTATCCACACCTCGACCGCGACGGTGGCCGTGATGCCCGAGGTCGAGGAGGTGGAGGTCGAGCTCGACGAGAACGACCTCAAGATCGACGTCTACCGCTCGACCGGGCCGGGAGGGCAGAGCGTCAACACGACCGACTCGGCCGTCCGTATCACGCACGTGCCGACCGGGCTCGTCGTGGCGATGCAGGACGAGAAGTCGCAGCTCCAGAACAAGCAGAAGGCCCTGCGCGTGCTCCGTGCGCGCCTCTACGAGCTCGAGCGCGAGAAGCAGCAGGCCGAGCTGTCGGCGACGCGGAAGTCGCAGATCGGGTCGGGCGAGCGCGCCGAGAAGATCCGAACCTACAACTACCCCGAGAACCGGCTCACCGACCACCGCATCAAGCTCACCGCGCACCGTCTCGACCAGGTCCTCGACGGCGACCTCGCCGAGTTCACCGACGCGATCCAGGCGGAGGACAGACGCCTGTCGCTGGAGGCCGCGGGCGCATGACGCTCGGCGAGGCGCTGCGCCGGTCGACGGAGCATCTCGCGGCGAAGGGCTCGGGAACACCCCGGCTCGACGCCGAGCTCCTGCTCGGCCGTGCCCTCGGGCTGCAGCGGATCGAGCTCTACATGGCGCTCGAGCGGCCGCTGACGGCGGCAGAGCTCGCTGCCGCCCGGGCGCTGCTCGCACGCCGGGCGGCGCGCGAGCCGCTGCAGTACGTGCTCGGGGAGTGGGGGTTCCGCAGGCTGACGCTCGGCGTCGACCGCCGCGCGCTGATCCCGCGACCCGAGACGGAGACGCTCGTCGAGCGCGCTCTCTCGCTCGTCGCCGGCCTCCGGGCACCGCGCGTGCTCGACGTCGGCACCGGCAGCGGAGCGGTCGCGCTCGCGATCGCCGACGAGCACCCGGGCGCGCACGTCGCCTCCATCGACGTGTCGGCGGAGGCGCTCGCGCTTGCCGCCGAGAACGTGCACCGCACCGGGCTGCGCGTCGAGCTCGTGCGCCACGACCTCTTCGACGGCCTGCCTGCGGGGCCGTGGGATCTCGTCGTCTCGAACCCGCCGTACGTCGACCCGGCCGAGATCGACGGGCTCGCGCCGGAGGTGCGCGACTGGGAGCCGCGCGGCGCGCTCGTCGCCGAGGGAGCGGTGGAGGCCGTCGCGCGCGGCGCCCTCGCCGTGCTCGCGCCGGGGGGCGCGCTCGCGCTCGAAGTCGGTGACGGTCAGACGCCGGCGGTGTCTGCGCTGCTGTGCGCGCTCGGCTACGGCTCGGTCGCGGTCACGGCCGACCTGAGCGGGCGTGACCGCATCGTCGAGGGAGTGCGACCGTGAGCGGCGTCGTCGAGGCGGCCGTCGCCGCCCTGCGGGCGGGCGAGGTCGTGGTGCTCCCGACCGACACCGTCTACGGGCTCGCCGCGACGGCCTACCGCGAGGAGGCGGCGCGGCGGCTGTATCGGCTCAAGGGGCGCGAGGAGATCCAGCCGACGGCGCTCGTCGCCGCGAGCGTCGACCTGCTGCTCGAGTGCGTGCCGGAGCTGCGGGGGCGCTCCGGAACGATCGCGCGGACGCTCTTGCCGGGGCCGTACACGCTCGTCCTGCCGAACCCGGCCCGCCGCTTCCGCTGGCTCAACGGGGACAGGCCCGAGGCGATCGGGGTTCGCGTGCCGGCGCTCGACGGGGTCGGCAAAGCCGTCCTCGAGGGCGCGGGCGCGGTCGTGGCGACGAGCGCCAACCTGCCCGGGGAGCGCGAGGCGCGCACTCTCGCAGACGTGCCGGCGCAGCTGCTCGCCGGCAGCGCCGTCGCCGTCGACGGCGGCCCGCTGCCGGGGATTCCCTCCACCGTGCTCGACTTCAGCGGAGCGGAGCCCGTCGTCCTGCGGCAGGGGGCCGCCGATGCCCGCGCGGCCGTCGAGCGCGTCGCCGCCGCCCTCGCCCGCATCGCGTGACCGTCGTGCGGGTGCCGTCATGCGCCTGCGCGGGGTCCAGTACGATCGGCGTCATGGCAATCGCCGCCGACACGTTCGAAAGGCTGTGCAGCGCCGGCCTCGCCGAGGCCGACCCCGAGGTCGCCGCGCTGCTCGGCCGCGAGCTCGAGCGCCAGCGCGGCCAGATCGAGCTGATCGCGTCCGAGAACTTCACGTGGCCGGCCGTGCTCGAGGCGGTCGGGTCGGTGGTGACGAACAAGTACGCGGAGGGATACCCGGGCAAGCGCTACTACGGCGGCTGCGAGGTCGTCGACGAGATCGAGCAGCTGGCGATCGACCGCGCGAAGGAGCTGTTTCGCGCAGAGCACGCGAACGTGCAGCCGCACGCAGGCGCACAGGCGAACATGGCCGTCTACCTCGGGCTGCTGCAGCCCGGCGACACGGTGCTGTCGCTGCGGCTCGACCACGGCGGCCACCTCACGCACGGGCTCAAGGTCAACTTCTCCGGCCGGCTCTACACGATCGTCCACTACGGCGTCTCGCGCGAGACGAGCCTCGTCGACTACGACGAGGTGCTCGCACTGGCCAGGGAGCACCGCCCGCGGCTGATCCTCTGCGGCGGCTCCGCCTACCCGCGCACCGTCGAGACGTGGGAGTTCCGCAAGATCGCCGACGAGGTCGGCGCGCTCCTGTGGTGCGACATGGCGCACTTCGCCGGCCTCGTCGCCGCCGGCCTGCACCCGAACCCGGTCGACGACTGCGACGTCGTCACCTCGACGACCCACAAGACGCTCGCGGGCCCACGCTCGGGCTTCGTCCTCTGCCGCGAGGAGCACGCGCAGGCGATCGACCGCGCCGTCTTCCCCGGATTGCAGGGCGGCCCGCTCGAGCACGTGATCGCGGCCAAGGCGACGTGCTTCAGGTTCGCCGCCTCCGACGCGTTCCGGGCCTACCAGAGCCAGGTGCGGGCGAACGCCGACGCACTCGCCGACGAGCTCATGAGCGGCGGTCTCGACGTCCTCACCGGCGGCACCGACACGCACGTGCTCCAGCTCGACCTGCGCGGCACCGAGTGGACGGGAAAGGACGCGGAGGAGCGCCTGCACGAGGTCAAGCTCACCGTCAACCGCAACACCGTGCCCTACGACGAGCGCCCGCCGACGATCGCCTCCGGCATCCGCATCGGCACGCCGGCGGCAACGATGCGCGGCTTCGACGAGGAGGACTTCCGCGAGGTCGGGCGCATCATCGTCGGGGCGCTCGCCGACGGCGCCGGCGCCGTCGATATCGCCGCGCTCGCGGCGCGCAGCGTGGCGCTGTGCGAACGCCGCCCGCTGTATCCCGGCAGGGCCGCGTTTCCCGCCTTCGGCGGGGGAAGCGGCTAGACGGGAAGACGGGCGTGCCGCCGGCATCGACGAGCGCGTCGACGACGGGAGTCGTCGTCGAGCCGGATCACCCGCTCGTGCGGCACAAGCTGGGCCTACTGCGGGACGTCACCACGACGACGCAGATGTTCCGCCAGCTCGTCAACGAGCTGACGCTGCTTCTCACCTACGAGGCGACGAAGACGCTCGCCGACGAGGAGGTCGAGATCGAGACGCCGCTGGAGCGGATGGCGGCCCGCCGCATCTCCGGCAAGAAGGTGGCGGTGTGCCCGATCCTGCGGGCCGGCATGGGCATGCTCGACGGGGTGCTCTCGCTGATCCCGGGCGCGCGCGTCGGCTTCATCGGTATGTACCGCGACGAGGAGACGCTGCAGCCGATCGAGTACTTCGTGAAGCTTCCGAACGACATCGCCGACCGCGACGTGATCCTGCTCGACCCGATGCTTGCGACGGGGAACTCGACGGCGGCGGCCGTGGCGACGGTGAAGGCGGCGGGTGCCACGTCGGTGCGCCTCATCGCCCTGATCGCGGCTCCGGAGGGGATCGAGCGCATCCATCGCGATCATCCCGACGTCGCCATCGTCGTCGCGGCAGTCGACCGCGGTCTCAACGAGAAGGGCTTCATCGTTCCCGGGCTCGGGGACGCAGGCGACCGCCTGTACGGCACGAAGTAGCGCACAGCGGATGAACGAGCTTCGGGACGACCCGGAGGTTCTCTACGGCGCAGCGATCGCGCTCCTCATCGTCGTCGCGCTGACGCCGGCCGTCGGCGGCATGGCGCGGCTGCTCGGCGTCGTCGACGCCCCCGACGAGCGCCGGCTCAACCGGCGGCCGATCCCGCGGCTCGGCGGCCTCGCGATCTTTCTCGGCATCGTCGTGCCGGCGCTCGCGTTCCTCGACCTGACGGGCGAGATGCGCGGCATCCTGCTCGGCGTCGCGGTCGCCTGTGTCGTCGGCGCCGTCGACGACTTCCGCGGCCTGGCGCCGTTGCCGAAGCTCGCCGGGCAGGTCGTGGCGGCGTCGATCCCGACGGCGTTCGGCGTCTGGATCGACCACTTCACGTTCCCGTTCGTCGGCGCCGTCGACCTGCCGGGCTGGGTCGGCGTCCCGACGACGGTGATCTGGATCGTCGCGGTGATGAACATGGTCAACTTCCTCGACGGCCTGGACGGGCTCGCTGCCGGCGTGTGCGGGATCGCGGGCATCACCTTCGCCGTGATCGCGCTGTCGCTCGGCAAGGTGGACGCGGCGGTGCTGTCGGCCATCGTCGCGGGCGCGTGCGCCGGCTTCCTGCGCCACAACTTCTTCCCGGCGCGCATCTTCATGGGCGATTCCGGCGCTCTCGTGCTGGGATTCACACTCGCCGCCGTCTCGGTCGTGGGCCTGCTGAAGACGGCGTCCACCGTGGTGCTGTTCCTGCCGCTGCTCGTGCTCGCGGTGCCCATCATCGACACGTCCTTCGTCGTCGCCAAGCGCCTCAAGTACCGGCAGCCGATCTCGAGCGCGGACCGCTCGCACCTCCATCACCGCTTCATCAACATCGGCTTCAGCCAGCGCCGCGCCGCCCTGACGATGTGGGCGTGGACGGCGACGCTCGGCGCCGCGGCGCTCGCGACCCGGTTCATCCCGTTCCGCCAGGGTGGGCGCTGGCACGCGTGGGAGACCGTCGCGGTCGCCGCGATCGCGCTCGTGGCGCTCGCGTTCTCGGTCTACATCGTCTACCTGCTGGAGATCGTCAAGCTCGGCAACCCCCGCGTGCGCCGCCGCGTCGCAGAGCGCGAGGCGCAGCAGCGGCGCACCGCGTAGGCGCCGCCGCGCGGATCGTCGGACAGGCTGCTACGTCGACGCTCGCTCCACGAACGCCGCGAGCAGGTCGTTGAAGTCCGGGTGCCGCTGCGCCGAGTGCCCGTATCCCGCGAGCACGAGCCTCTCCGCGGCGAGGCGCTCCTCGAGGACGTCGCAGACGGCGTCGAACGCCGCATGATGCCCGCCGGAGACGACGAGCTTGGGGAAGGGCGCCGCGGCGAGCTCGTCGAGCGGGATCTTCGCCTCCCACGGCCGGCGCTCGACGACGAGCGTGCGCGCTCCCTGCTCGAGCTGCGCGGTCAAGGGCGAGGGCGGCTCGAAGGCCGAGCCGACGAAGCGCAGGAAGCCGCGCAGGAACGCCTCCGGGTCGCCGGTCGGGCCGTGCAGCCACCAGTCCTCGCCTTCCCGGATGAACGCGTCGACCGCGGGAACGCCACGGGCGACGTCCAGCGCCGGCGGCTCGATCACGGTCAGCGAACGCACGTCGGATGTCCGCAGCGCCGCGGCGAGCAGCGCGATGACGCCGCCGTAGGAGTGGCCGACGAGATGGGCGCCGCCGTCGAGCGCCGCCGCGACGAGCGCCGCGTGCTCGTCGAAGTCGACACGATCGACCGGCGGGCCCGGGGGGAACCCCGGCCGTTCGAGGATCTCGAGCGCGAAGCGCCGTCGCAGCTCACGCTGGCGGCTCCACGTGGGGCGGCCGCCCATGACGCTGCCGTGTACCAGCACGATACGCTCCACAGGCCCATCGTATCGGTGTGACGAACTCGGGTCGAAACCGTGCTCGGACGCGGTTTCCGAGTGTCACAAGCAGACTGGTATGCTGCCGCCGGGATGGCCCAGACCGCCGCTTCGCCGCACTCGCTCGCCACCGCTTCGGGCCTTCTGCTCGGGACGACGGGCGCCTGCATGGCGCTCGGCACGCTGATCGGCTGGGCGCTGGGAGCCACCGCCCTCGGCCTGCTCGGCGGCGCCGTCGTCGGCATCCCCGCGGCGGTGGCTGTCGTCTACAGGGTCTATACGCGGGCGAAGCCGTGAACGCCCGTGTGTTCTCGACGCCGCGCCCCGTGCCGGGGCGCTTCGCGCCCGCGCTCGCAGGCAGCGGGCTCGTCCTGCTCGCGCTGCCCGTGTTCGCGGTCGCCGGCTGGCCGCTGCGGGGCTGGGCTCTCGCCGCCGTGCTCTGGCTCGGCGCGCAGGGGCTCGCCGTGCTACTGACGCGCCTGCCGCTCGGTGACGGTAACCTCGCCGCGTCAGGCGTGAGGGGAATCGGCATGAGCTTCAGAGCATTCATCGTGGGCATCCCACTGGTGGCGGTCACCGTCGCCGACGCGCGCGTCGGCGTCGCCGCGGCACTGCTGTACGCGCTCGCGTACACGCTGGAGCTCGCGGTCTCGCTGCTCGCCTACTTCGGCTCGGAGAGACGGGCATGAAACGGCTGCTCGGCCTCGCCCTCACGCTCCTGCTCGGGCTGCCGGCGGTCGCGCTCGCGGCCGAGGGGCCGGGCGGCAAGCCCGAGAAGTTCAACCCGGCCTCCGAGTGGACGCTGCACGAGTGGGTGCCGATCCACCTCGGCCCGCTCGACATGTCGATCAACAAGGCCGTCGCGTACCTGCTGCTCGGCGCGCTCGTCTCGTGCCTGCTCGGGATCGTGCTCATGCGCGTCAAGGTCGGCTCGGATCCGACGAAGAAGCAGGCGCTCGGGGAGACGATCTACGAGGTCGCACAGGTGCAGGTGGCCGAGCAGGGGCTGCCGACGAAGGCGATCGGCCGCTGGTTCCCCTACGTCGCCTCGCTGATGATCTTCATCTGGGTCGTCAACATGCTCGGGTTCATCCCGCTGCCTCTGTCCGACGAGAAGGTCGAGATCGGCGGCCTCCGCGTACCAACGCTCGCGATCTTCGCGGCCACGTCGACCCTCTCGGTGACGCTCGCGCTCGCGCTCATGACCTGGGTCTTCACGCACGTCGAGGGGATCCGCGCGAACGGCCCCGTCAAGTACTTCAAGAGCTGGATCCCGGACGTGCCGAAGGCGCTGTACCCGCTCATCATCCCGCTCGAGATCCTCGGGCAGTTCATGCGCCTGATCAGCCTCTCCATCCGTCTCTACGCCAACATGCTCGCGGGCCACATGCTCATCCTCACGTTCATCGGGCTCATCTTCGTGCTCGAGAACGTGGTGCTCGCGGTCGTCGCCGTCCCCGCGGCGGCGGCGTTCTACCTGTTCGAGGTCGTGATCGTCGTCTCGATCCAGGCCTACATCTTCGCTGCACTGTCCGCCATCTACATCGGCTCGGCGATCGAGCCGGAGCACTAAGGAGGAACGACACCACATGTCCGCTCTCTCACTCGTCGCCGCGGTTGACGGCAACGTCGCAGACGCCGGCAAGGCGATCGCGCTCGCGCTCGGCATCGGCCTCGGCTCGCTCGGCGCCGGCATCGGCATCGGCAACATCTTCGGCTCGATGATCCAGGCCGTCGCCCGGCAGCCGGAGCTGCGCGGCGAGCTGCAGGGCATCCAGTGGCTCGGCTTCGCCCTCACCGAGGCGGTCGTGTTCTACGGCCTCATCGGCGGCCTCCTCGCCTACGTCCTGATCTGATCCGATGCTGGACCTCCTCGCAGCCGAGTCGAGCAACGCAGCCGGGTCGAGCAACGATCTCATCAAGGTCGTCCCCGGCCTCATGATCTGGACGCTGATCGCGTTCGCGATCACGTTCTTCGTGCTCAGGAAGTACGCGTTCGGCCCGATCCAGAAGACCATCGAGGCGCGCCGCGACCGGATTCGCGAGGCCGTCGAAGAGGCGGACAACGCCCGCCGCGAGGCGCGCGAGCTGCTCGAGCAGAACCGTGCCATCCTCGCGCAGGCGAAGGCGGAGTCCGCGGGCATCCTCGCGGAGGCGCGCAAGGTCGCCGACGCGCAGATCCAGCGCGCGAAGGTGGAGGCCGAGGCGGAGCGCCAGCGCCGCCTCGAGGACACGCGCAAGCAGATCGACGCCGAGACGGTGCGCGCGATCGACCAGATCCGCCGCGAGGTCGCCGACCTCACGGTCGAGGCGACGCAGCGCGTCGTCGGGAAGGTGCTCGACGACGCCGACCAGCGCCGCCTCATCGACGAGGCGATCGAGGGGCTCGACTTCTCCGTGCTGGAGCGGGGGAGGAGCTAGCGCCCCGTGGCCGTCGCCGAGCGCCTGTACGCCCGCGCCCTCTTCCGGGCCGCGGACGAGAAGCAGCGCGTGGACGCCGTCCTCGCAGACCTCGGCGCGTTCGCCGAGGCCGTCGCGTCGTCGCCCGAGCTGGCGGCATTCCTCGCCAACCCGCAGGTCGACCGGTCGGCGAAGGCGAGCGTGCTGGGCGAGCTGGCCGAAGGCGCCGAAGAGCTCGTGCGCAACTTCCTGCGGCTGATCGCGGAGAAGGGGCGCTCGGGCCAGATCCCGGCGATCCACGCGGAGCTGCAGGCGCTCGTCGACCAGGCGCAGGGGCGCGTCGCGGTCGAGCTCACCACGGCGTTCGAGCTCTCCGACGACGAGGCCGCCGCAATCGTGAAGCAGATCGAGAACGCCTCCGGCCGCACGGTCGAGGCGACCCGGAAGGTCGATCCCGAGCTGGTCGGCGGCCTCATCCTGCAGGCGGGCTCGCTGCGCGTCGACGCGAGCGTGCGCGGCCGCCTGGAGCGCCTCCGCCACGAGCTCGTCACCCGATAGTCGAAGAGGAGCGAAGGAGCAAACGTGAAGCTACGGCCCGAAGAGATCACCTCGATCCTGAAGCAGCGGATCGAGCACTACGACATCGAGACGGATCTGTCCGAGGTCGGCACCGTGCTGCAGGTCGGTGACGGCATCGCGCGCGTGCACGGCCTCGAGAACTGCGTCTCCCTGGAGCGGCTCGAGTTCGAGCACGGCGTCGTCGGCATCGCGTTCAACCTCGAAGAGGACAACGTCGGCGTCGCGCTCTTCGGCCAGTGGCAGCACGTCAAGGAGGGCGAGCCGGTGCGGCGCACCGGGGCGGTGATGAGCGTGCCGGTGGGCGAGGGCCTGCTCGGGCGCGTCGTCGACCCCCTCGGCAACCCGCTCGACGGCCAGGGCCCGGTGCAGGCCGCCGCGGCGCGGCCGCTCGAGTTCAAGGCGCCGGGCGTCGTCCAGCGCCAGCCGGTGAAGGAGCCGCTCGCCACCGGTCTCAAGGCGATCGACTCGATGATCCCCGTCGGGCGTGGCCAGCGCGAGCTGATCATCGGCGACCGCGGCACCGGCAAGACGGCCGTCGCGATCGACACGATCATCAACCAGAAGGGCGGCGACGTCATGTGCATCTACGTCGCGGTCGGCCAGAAGGCCTCGACCGTGGCGCAGGTGGTGGAGAAGCTGCGCGACGCCGGAGCGATGGAGTACACGATCGTCATCTCGGCCCCGGCCCAGGAGGCCGCGCCGATCAAGTGGATGGCGCCGTTCGCGGGCGCCGCGATGGGCGAGTACTTCCTCTACAACGGCAAGCACGCGCTCGTCATCTACGACGACCTCTCCAAGCATGCCGACTCGTACCGCCAGCTGTCGCTCCTGCTGCGGCGCCCGCCGGGCCGCGAGGCGTTCCCCGGCGACGTCTTCTACCTGCACTCTCGCCTGCTCGAGCGCGCCTGCAAGCTCGCCGACGAGCTCGGCGGCGGCTCGCTGACCGCCCTGCCGATCATCGAGACGCAGGCGGGCGACGTGTCGGCGTACATCCCGACGAACGTGATCTCGATCACGGACGGCCAGATCTTCCTCGAGTCCGACCTCTTCTATTCCGGCGTGCGCCCGGCCATCAACGTCGGCATCTCGGTCTCCCGCGTGGGCGGCAACGCACAGACGAAGGCGATGAAGAAGGTCGCCGGCCGCCTGCGCCTCGACCTCGCGCAGTACCGCGAGCTGGAGGCGTTCGCCCAGTTCGGCTCCGAGCTCGATCCGGCCACGCAGCAGGCCCTTTCGCGCGGCGAGCAGATGGTGGCGACCCTCAACCAGCCGCAGTACGAGCCGTGGCCGTTCGAGGAGCAGGTCGTCGCGATCTACGCGGGCATCAACGGCTTCCTCGACGGCGTGCCCGTCTCACAGGTGCCGCGCTTCCAGGCGCAGCTGCG
Source organism: Gaiella occulta (assembly GCF_003351045.1). GTDB lineage: Bacteria > Actinomycetota > Thermoleophilia > Gaiellales > Gaiellaceae > Gaiella > Gaiella occulta. The sequence continues at coordinate 468,534 of NZ_QQZY01000002.1, read as the reverse complement.
CGAGACGCTGCGCGCCGAGGGGTCGCTGTACCCGGCGATCCGTGACTCGAAGGACCTGAGCGACGAGACGGCGGAGAAGCTGACCGCCGTGCTGAAGAAGTTCCGCGAGGGCTTCGCAGTCGAGGAAGAGAAGGGGCTCGCCGGCTAGCCCGGCTGCGGCGATGGCCTCGACCCAGGACTACAAGCGGCGGATCCGCTCCGTCAAGAACACGCGCAAGATCACGCGTGCGATGGAGCTCGTGGCGGCGGCGAAGCTGCGGCGGGCGCAGACGCGCATCGAGTCGATGCGGCCGTACGCGGACACGATGAGCCAGCTCATCGCGGGCGTCGGCCGTGCGGCCGCGTCGGTGCGGAGCCTGCCGCTGCTGCAGCAGCGCGAGTCGATCGAGCGCGTGCTGCTCGTGCCGCTGACGGGCGACCGCGGCCTCGCCGGGGCGTTCAACGCCCAGGTGCTGCGGCGCGCGTTCGCGCTGGAGCGGCAGCTGCAGGCCGAGGGCAAGACGGTGCGCTGGCTCGCCGTCGGCAAGAAGGGCCGCTCGACGCTCGCCTTCCGCGGCCGCGAGCTTGCGGGCGCCTACGCCGGCTTCACGGACAGCCCCGCCTACGCGGACGCGCAGGCGATCGCCCACCGCGTCGCGGAACTGTACGTCGAGCAGGACGTCGACCGGGTCGTGCTCGTCTACAACACGTTCGTGTCGGCGCTCACCCAGAAGGTGACGGTGCAGGACGTGCTGCCGATCTCTGCCGACGTGCTCGAGACCGACGACGAGGAGCGCCGCGACGACGCGCTCCGCGGCGACTTCATCTTCGAGCCGGAGCCGGAGGAGATCCTCGAGCGGCTCCTGCCCGTCGTCGTCGAGACGCAGGTGTACCGTGCCCTGCTGGAGTCGACCGCGTCCGAGCAGGGCGCCCGCATGACCGCGATGCGCAACGCGTCGAAGAACGCAGGCGAGCTCATCGACCGTCTCACCCTGCAGATGAACCGCGCCCGCCAGGCCGAGATCACGCAGGAGATCCTCGAGGTCGTCGCCGGCGCCGAGGCGCTCAGCTGAGCCCCGACATATCGGCGGCGGCGCCGTCCCGGGTCGAGATGATGCGCGCCGCCGCGTCCGCTATCCTCGTCGCGCCATGAAGACGGACGCGCAGGCGAAACAGCTCGCCGGAGCCGGGGCGGACGGCGGCTCGATCGTCGCGGACGGCCTGCCCGCCGCCGCTGTCGAGATCAGGGCGCGAGGCTACTGGGAGCAGGTCTGGCGCCGCTTCCGTCAGGACCGGGTCGCGATCGCGGGCGGCGTCTTCATCGTCGCGCTCGTCGTCGCCGCCTTCGTCGGGGGGCCGATCGCCGCGCGCGTCCTCGGGCACGGGCCGAACGAGATCTTCGCCAACGGCCTCGACGTGACGACCGAGCAGCCGGTCGGGCCCTTCACCACGATCAGCACGGCGCCGTTCCCGACCGCGCCGGGGACGAAGGGCTTCGCCGACACGTTCCTCGTCCTCGGCGCCGACGGCCAGCTCGGGCGCGACATGTTCCTGCGCATCCTCTACGGCGCGCAGACGTCGCTCGAGGTGGCCGTTCTCGCCACGCTGCTCTCCGTCTCGCTCGGTGTGTTCCTCGGCCTGCTCGCCGGCTACTTCCGGGGAGCGGTCGACACGGTCATCTCCCGGCTCACCGAGATCGCGATGGCCTTCCCGGTGCTGCTCTTCATCATCGCCGTCGCGGCGACGGTGGGCGAGCGGCTGAACAAGATCACGTTCGGGTTCCTCGCGCCCGGGGTGTTCACCCTCACCGTGATCTTCGCGCTCTTCGGGTGGTTCTATCCCGCCCGCATCATCCGCGGGCAGGTGCTGTCGCTGCGCGAGAAGGAGTTCATCGAGGCGGCGCGGATGACCGGCGCGGGAGACTGGCGCATCATGCGGTCGCACCTGCTGCCGCACCTGGTCGCCCCCATCATCGTCTACTCGACCCTCATCGTCGCCAGCAACATCGTCGCCGAGGCGGGGCTGTCGTTCCTCGGCCTCGGCATCCAGGCGCCCACCGCGAGCTGGGGCAACCTGCTCTCGGCGGGGCCGACCTACTACCTCACGCAGCCGTGGCTGATGGTCTGGCCCGGGCTGATGATCCTGCTCACGACGCTCGCGTTCAACTTGCTCGGCGACGGCTTGCGTGACGCCTTCGACCCGCGTCATACCGTGTGAGCGCGAGGCACGGTCGACTAACAAGTCCGGCACACATGCGTCTCAACGCAACGGTGGAATCCAACAGGTGGGCCGGCGTGGTTCGGCATCACAATCCATGGAAGGGAGTCCGATGTACAAACGGCTCTTGCTCGCTCTGAGCCTTGCTGCCGTCGGAGCCAGCCTGATCGTCGCGGCCGCGGTTGCGGGCACGGCGGGCACGGCGGCCCCGGCGAAGGCCCAGTCGTCGCAGGTCACGCGGGGCGGCACGCTGCGCGTCAACGTGTCCGACACCGACTACGAGTACCTCGACCCGGCGCTCGCCTACGACTCGATCGGCTGGGCGACGCTCTACACGGTCAACATGCAGCTGCTGAACTACCCGGACAAGCCGGCCAAGGCGGGCGGCAACCAGCTCGTGCCCGAGGCGGCGACCGGCTTCCCGGTCGTCTCGAAGGACGGCAAGACCTACACGTTCACGGTCAGGCCGGGGCTGAAGTTCAGCGACGGCTCGCCGATCACCGCGGCGGCGTTCGCACGGGCGATCGTCCGCGTCTGCCATCCCGACCAGGGCTCCCCGGCGGTCGCGTTCGCGAGCAACATCGCGGGCTGCACGGCGTTCAACGAGAAGAAGGGCAACCTCACCGGCGTCAGGGCGAACGGCCAGAAGCTGACGGTCAAGCTCATCCAGGCCGACCCGACCTTCGTCGCCCAGGTGTCGATGCCGTTCTTCGCAGCGGTGAAGCCGACCATGCCGATCAACCCGAAGGGCGTCGACGTGTACCCCTCGGGCGGCCCGTACCGCATCGTCAGCCGTGAGCCCGGCCGCTCGGTCGTGCTCGAGCGCAACAAATTCTACAAGGGCAACCGGCCGGCGAACCCCGACCGGATCGTGATCACGACGAACACGGATCAGAACCAGAGCCTGCTGCAGGTGAAGGCGGGTCAGGCCGACTACGACCTCGGCGGCATCCCCGCCGTGCAGAACGGGCCGCTGTCGGAGGAGTTCGGCGTCAACAAGGGCCGCTACTTCGTCAACCCGCTCGTCGGCACCGGGTACCTCGCGCTGAACACGTCGCGTCCGACGCTCTCCAACGCGAAGGCCCGCCAGGCCGTCAACTACGCGATCGACCGTCCGGCCCTGCTGCGCACGCGTGGCAAGTTCGGCGGCCAGCGCACGGATCAGATCCTGCCGCCCTCGCTGCCCGGCTACGTCCCGGCGGACCTGTACCCGATCAAGGGTGCGAACCCGACGAAGGCGAAGCAGATCTGGAGCAAAGGCGGCGAGATCAACTTCCTGCACACGACCAGCGCCGCCTCGGTCAACTACGCCCAGATCGCGAAGTTCAACCTCGAGCAGGCCGGCTTCAAGGTCAACCTGAAGCCGCAGCCGTTCGGTGTCGCCATCAAGACGATGGGCACGAAGGGCAACGACATCGACATCTTCGCCATCGGGTGGATCGCGGACTACTTCGATCCCTTCGACTTCATCAACGTGCTGCTGGACGGCACCAACATCCAGGACACGAACAACAACAACTACGCGTACTTCAACAACCCGAAGTACAACGCCGCGATGAAGGCCGCGGCCAAGCTGACCGGCGAGGCTCGCTACAAGGCCTACGGGAAGCTCGACGTGGACATCATGAAGAACGCCGCCCCGTGGGCTCCGGTCTTCAACTTCACGTCGCGTGACTTCATCGGTCCGCGGGTGGAGAACTTCATCTTCCAGCCCGTGTACGGCCACGCCATCCTCAACGCCCTCGCGATCAAGAAGTAGCGCGAGCGGCACGTACGAACGACGGGAGGGAGTGGGCTGCGGCCCGCTCCCTCCCCTGTCCTTGCCCGTCACCGACTCCGGCTAGACTCCTCGCACTTCATGGCCCGCTACCTCGTCAGACGCCTCCTCTGGGCCGTGTTCCTGTTCATGGCCGTGACGGTGGTGACCTACGTCATCTTCTTCGTCACCCCGTCCGACCCGGCGCGGCTGGCGGCGGGCCAGGGCGCGTCGCCGGCGGAGGTGCAGCGGGTCGCCGAGCGTCTGCACCTCAACGATCCGCTGTGGAAGCAGTACGGGCTGTTCCTCAAGCAGCTCGTGTGGCAGCAGTCGCTCGGCGAGTCGTTCGTCAACCGCCAGGACGTCAACGACATCGTGTTGCGCGCGGCGCCGGTGACCGCGTCGCTCGTGTTCGGCGGCGCCGTCTTCTGGCTGCTGATCTCGCTGCCGATCGGGATCATCTCGGCGGTGCGGCCTCGATCCCTGATCGACCGCGCCGCGATGGTGTTCGTCCTCGTCGGCGTTTCGGCCCACCCCGTCTGGATCGGGCTCATCTTCGCCTACTTCATCGGCTACAAGTGGGGCCTGACGCCGATCACGGGGTACTGCGACTTCATCAACCCTGCCGTCGGCGCCGAGTGCGGCGGGCCGGTGCAGTGGGCCTACCACATGATCCTGCCCTGGCTCACGTTCATGATCCTCTTCGCCGCGCTGTACGTCCGGCTCATCCGCGCCAATGTGATGGAGACGATGAACGAGGACTACGTGCGCACCGCGCGGGCCAAGGGTGCCCCGGAGGGCCGCGTCATGCGCTCGCACATCCTGCGCAACAGCCTGCTGCCGGTGATCACCATCCTCGGCATGGACATCGGACTCGCGCTCGGCGGCGCCATCTTCACCGAGTCGATCTACAGCCTGCCCGGGCTCGGCCGGCAGATCCTCGTCAGCTACGAGAACTTCGACCTGCCGGTGATCCTCGGCATCACCGTGTTCTCCACGATCGCCATCATCATCTTCAACCTCGTCGTCGACGTCGTCTACGCGTGGTTCGACCCCAGGATCCGTCTCACCTGATGGCGCTGCTCGACGTACGCGACCTGCGCACGAGCTTCAAGACCGACGACGGCATCGTCCAGGCGGTCGACGGCGTCTCGTTCTCGGTCGACAGCGGGCAGACGCTCGGGATCGTCGGCGAGTCGGGCTGCGGCAAGAGCGTCACCTCGCTCACGATCATGGGTCTCAACAACCCGCGCAGCGCGACCTCGAGCGGCCAGGCGCTGTTCGCGGGCGAGGATCTTCTGCAGGCGAGCGCCCACCGGCTGCGCGAGCTGCGCGGATCGAAGATCGCGATGATCTTCCAGGATCCGATGACCTCGCTGAACCCGGTCAAGACGATCGGGTGGCAGCTCGTCGAGGCGGTGCTGCTGCACCACGACATCTCCAGGAAGGAGGCGCGTGAGCGCGCGCTGAACGCCCTCGTCGAGGTCGGCATCCCGCGCCCCGAGAAGCGGATCGACGACTACCCGCACCAGTTCTCCGGCGGCATGCGCCAGCGCGTGATGATCGCGATGGCGCTCATCAACGATCCCGCACTTCTCATCGCCGACGAGCCGACGACCGCGCTCGACGTGACGACGCAGGCCCAGATCCTCGAGCTGATGCGCATGCTGCAGGAGGAGCACGGCACGGCGATCATCATGATCACCCACGATCTCGGCGTCATCGCCGAGATCGCCGACGACGTCGCCGTCATGTACGCCGGGCGCATCGTCGAGGAGGCAGCGGTGACGGAGCTCTTCAACACGCCGCGCCATCCGTACACGTGGGGGCTGCTGGGATCGCTGCCGCGCATGGACGTCGAGACCGATCACCTCGTGCAGGTGCCGGGCCAGCCGCCTTCGCTGCTGACACCGCCGCCCGGCTGCCGCTTCCACCCGCGCTGCGCCTTCGCGATGAGCGTGTGCCACTCGAAGGCGCCGACGCTCACGACCGCGCCCGGCTCGCCCACCCATCTGGACGCGTGCTTTCTCGACGAGGGCGCGAAGACCCGTGAGGCGGAGCGCCTGCTGGCAGGTATGGGAGCGAGGGCCTCGTGAGCGACGAGCTGCTCGTCGTCGAGAACCTGCAGAAGCACTTCCCGATCACGCAGGGGATCGTCTTCCAGCGGGAGGTGGCGGCCGTGAAGGCCGTCGACGGCGTCAGCTTCACCGTCAACCGCGGGGAGACGCTCGGCGTGGTGGGGGAGTCCGGCTGCGGCAAGTCGACGATGGCGCGCTGCATCGCGCGCCTGCTCGACCCGACCGGCGGCAAGATCGTCTTCGACGGCGTCGACATCACGCGCCTCTCGCGCGCCGAGATGCGTCCCGTACGCCGCGAGATGATGATGGTGTTCCAGGATCCCTACGCGTCGCTGAACGCGCGCAAGCGCGTCGGCTTCATCGTCGGCGAGCCGCTCGAGGTGCACGGCATCGGGACGGATGCGGAGCGCAAGCGCCGCGTGCAGGAGCTGCTCGAGATCGTGGGCCTCAACCCCGAGCACTACAACCGCTTCCCGCACGAGTTCTCGGGCGGCCAGCGCCAGCGCATCGGCGTCGCCCGCGCGCTCGCGGCCAACCCGAAGCTGATCATCTGCGACGAGCCCGTCTCGGCGCTCGACGTCTCCGTGCAGGCGCAGATCCTCAACCTGCTCAGGGACCTGCAGCGCGAGTTCGGCCTCACCTACCTGTTCATCGCGCACGACCTCAACGTCGTCCGCCACATCTCCGACCGCGTCATGGTGATGTACCTCGGCAAGGTCGCCGAGGTGGGTGACGGTCGCAGCCTCTACGACGATCCCAAGCACCCGTACACCGGCGCGCTGCTCTCCGCCGTGCCGATCCCGAACCCCGAGCTCGGCCGCCGGCGCAGGGCGATCGTGCTGGAAGGGGACGTCCCGAACCCGATCAACCCGCCTTCGGCGTGCCGCTTCCACCCGCGCTGCCCGCGCTTCGTGGCCGGCACGTGCGACGTCGACGAGCCGCAGCTGCGCTCGTTCGGCGGCCGGCACCAGGCTGCGTGCCACTTCCCGCTCGAGCGCTGGCCGATGACGGTCGAGGAGATCCGCCGGCCGGCGGGCTCCGCCGTTGCGCCCTGACGTCCTCTTCGGCGCGGCGCGTCGCTTCGCCGTTCTCCTCGCGTCGATCAGTGCCGCCGTCGTCGTCGTCGCGCTCGGGCTCGGGGCTCTCGTCGGGTCGGCCCCCGACCGCTCCGTCTCGCTCGGCTTCTACGCCGCCGGCGCCTTCCTCGTGCTCGGCGGCTTCGTGTTCGGAAACCGTGGCCCGTACCGGTCCGCAGATGACGGCGTCGCCCTGTGGCGGGGGCGCTCGCTGCGCCGTGCCAGCGCCGACGACGTGCGCACCTCGATCAACATGTCGGTGCTGCTCGTCGTGCTCGGCCTGGTGCTGCTGGCGCTCGGCGTCGCCGTCGACAGCCGCTACCGGCTCGTCTGAGGCGACGACTAACCGGATCGCCGGCCGCGCGTCTCATCGATCGTGACACACGATCAGCTTCCCCACGCCTGCGAACGGGCGCGCCGCTGGGCCGCGCTCGCCCCCGACGCCGAGTTGTCGACGCTCGAGACGCGGCTGCTGCACGCGCACACGGCGCGCTGCCCCCGCTGTGCGCGCGTCGCCGCCGACATCCAGGCGTTCACGAACGCGGTGCGGACGGCGCCGCAGGAGCCGCCGCCGGCCGCGATCGGCCTGTACGCGGCAGCGCGCCGCCGCCCTCTGTGTCGTCGCGTACCCGGTCTCGGCCTCGCAGGACGCGTCGCTGCCGTCGCGGCGGTGGGCGTGGTCGGCTTCACGCTCGGGACGCGCTCGCCCGGTGAGGTGCCGAGCGTCGCCGCGCCGCGCCCGATCTTCATCACTCCCTCCGAGCTCGCGTCGGCGGACGCCGAGGTGCGCGAGCTGCGCGCCTTCCGCCGCTCCGCGCTGCTCAGCGAGACCCCGGCAGCCCCCAGGCTCGGCAAGCGCCCCGGCTCGCAGCCGCTGTAGTGCCGGCGGGCCGCGGGCGCGCTACGGTGCGGACATGCTGGCGGGACCGCTCACCTTGCATTGCTGACGCCTCGACCACGACGCCCGTGTGGCGTCGGCGCTGCGGCGCCACCGCATGGCGGTTGGTGCGGGTCGGCGCCTGGAGCGCTCCGGTAGGATGGCAGCGCTCGCGCGGCGTCTTCGCGCCGTGCTCACGCCACGCAATCACGCCCGATCAGGAGCCTCATGTCCACCGAGAACGGTGCCAACACCGGCAAAATCATCGAGATCAAGGGCGTCGTGATCGACGCGGTGTTCCCGGACACCCTGCCCGAGATCCTCAACGCCCTCGAGATCCAGGTTTCGCGGCCCGACGGGTCGAGCACGACGCTCGTCGCGGAGGTGCAGCAGCACCTCGGTGACGACCGCGTGCGGGCCGTCGCGATGGACTCCACCGACGGCCTCGCGCGCGGGGTCGACGTCGTCGACAGCGGGCGCGCGATCTCCGTTCCCGTGGGCGCGCCCACGCTCGGGCGCATCTGGAACGTGATCGGGCAGGCGGTGGACGAGAAGCCGGAGCCGGAGAACATGGAGCGCTGGCCGATCCACCGCGATCCGCCGGCGTTCCGCGACCTCTCGCCGAAGATCGAGATCTTCGAGACCGGCATCAAGGTGATCGACCTCATCGCCCCGTACATCAAGGGCGGGAAGGTCGGCCTGTTCGGCGGCGCCGGCGTGGGCAAGACGGTGACGATCATGGAGCTGATCCACAACCTCGCCAAGGAGCACGGCGGCCTGTCGGTGTTCGCCGGCGTGGGCGAGCGCACGCGCGAGGGCAACGACCTCTACCTCGAGATGAGCGAGTCGGGCGTGATCGACAAGACCGCGCTCGTCTACGGCCAGATGAACGAGCCGCCCGGCGCGCGCCTCCGCGTCGCGCTCTCGGGACTCACGATGGCGGAGTACTTCCGCGACCAGGGCCAGGACGTGCTCCTGTTCATCGACAACATCTTCCGCTTCGTGCAGGCGGGCTCCGAGGTGTCGGCGCTTCTCGGCCGCATGCCGAGCGCCGTCGGCTACCAGCCGACGCTCGCCACCGAGATGGGCCAGCTGCAGGAGCGCATCACCTCCACGTTGACGGGATCCGTGACGTCGGTGCAGGCCGTCTACGTGCCTGCCGACGACCTCACCGACCCGGCCCCGGCGGCCACGTTCGCCCACCTCGACGCGACGACGGTGCTGTCGCGCGCGATCGTGGAGAAGGGCATCTACCCGGCCGTCGACCCGCTCGACTCGACCTCGCGCGCGCTGCAGCCGGGCATCGTCTCGGACGAGCACTACGCGACGGCGACCGGCGTGCAGCAGATCCTGCAGCGCTACAAGGACCTGCAGGACATCATCGCGATCCTCGGCATGGACGAGCTCACCGACGAGGACAAGCTCGTCGTCTCGCGCGCCCGCAAGGTCGAGCGCTTCCTCTCGCAGCCGAACTTCGTCGCCGAGCAGTTCACGGGCACCCCGGGCGAGTACGTCAAGCTCGAGGACACGATCAAGGGCTTCGCCGAGATCATCGACGGCAAGCACGACGAGCTGCCCGAGGCGGCGTTCTACATGGTCGGCACGATCGAGCAGGCCGTGGAGAAGGCGCGCAAGCTCGAGCAGGTGGCGGCGTAGGGCCGGTTCCATGGCAGACGTCCATCCCAAGTTCGACGTCTCCGTCGTCACCCCCGACGGGCCCGCGTTCGAGGGCGAGGCGGAGATGCTGATCGTCCCCGGCGCCGCCGGGGAGATCGGTGTGCTCGCCCGCCATGCGCCGCTCGTGGCGACGTTGAAGGCGGGGTCGACGCGCGTGCATCTCGGCAACAACGAGGTGCTCGAGTTCGCGACCGGCCCCGGCTTCTTCAAGGTCGAGACCGACAGGGCACTCGCCCTCGTCGACGACGCCGTCAACGTCAAGGAGATCGACGACGCCCGCGCCCAGGCGCAGCTCGCCGCCGCGAAGGCCGAGCTCGAGAAGATCGAGGCCGGCGAGTCGACGGTCGACCGCTGGCAGCTCGAGCAGCGCGTCCGCCACGCCGAGAACCAGCTCGCGGTCTCCGGGCGCACGATCGGCTAGCGGCTCGACCTGCACGCGACGCTCATATCGAGCCTCTCGGGGCGTAGCTCCCGCGCGCCGTCGCTGCCTGGCATGCCGTCGAGATCCTCTCGCTAGAGATGGAGAGGGCGACGGCGCGATCGATCGCCGCACCTCGAGACGATCCGGATCGTTCCCGGAACCGGGTAGTTCAAACGCATCATCAAGGCAGCCCGAGGGCCGACCGTAGTACCTCGCATGCAACCGTCCGTTTCTTCCACCGTCCTGCCCGCGCGAGCCGGAGGGGTCGTCGCCGAGAGGCCCGGCGATACGCGCGAACCCGGCGAGCGCCACGGCCGCGACCGCGCCGGGCCGTGTGCAGCCGCTCGTCATGCGCGCGCTCCCGTAGTCCGATTGCGTCATTGCCCGGAGATGGAATCGTCGTTCACGCTGGGCGTGTCGGCTTGAGGGGGGTGCATGGGGATATCGACAGGTTGGTTCCGGTCATCGTCGTCAGCGGAGAGCTGACGATCGCCGGGTGGTCGGTTGGCGCCGAGGAGCTCACCGGGCTTCCCCGCCGCGAGGTCGAGGGGAAGGCGTGCTGGGACGTCCTGCGACTGCGCCGCGCCGACGGGAAGGCGATCTGCGCGGCCGAGTGCGCCGTCCACCAGCGTGCGCTCGCGGGCACGTGCGCGATCGAGTCGCGCGCGCTGCTCCGGCCGGATGTCGCCGGCGGGCGCGAGGTGAGTGTCGTCACGATGCCACTCGACGCCGGCTCCTCGCGGATGGTCGCTCATGTCCTCATTCCCGCCCCTGCGCCGGGCATGGACGGCGAGCAGGCGGTCGCATTGAGCCCGCGGCAGCTGGAGGTCCTGCGCCACCTCGAGGCCGGGCTGGCGACGAAGGAGATCGCCGGGGAGCTCGGGCTCTCGCCGCACACGGTGCGCAACCACGTGCAGTCGATCCTGCGGGCGCTCGGGGTGCCGACACGGGCTCGCGCGATCAACCGCGCCCGCAGCCTCGGGCTCCTGTAGCGGGATGGACCGTCGTTCGGCGAGGTCGGGGCATGCGTCGATCGATCTCGGTCGGGTCGTCGACACCATGGCCGACGGTGTCGTGGTCTGCGACCGCCACGGGACGATCGTCTACGCCAGCGAGGGGCTCGCCGTGCTCCTCGGCTACCGACCGGACGAGCTCGTCTCCCAGCCGCTGGAGACGATCGTCCCCGATCGTCTGGCGGCGCGCCACGAGGGGCTGCGGCGCGAGTACGTCGAGTCGCCGGCGACCCGAAGCATGGGAGTCGGACTGGAGCTTGCCGCGCGCCATCGCTGCGGGCGCGTCGTTCCCGTCGAGGTCGGGCTCTCCTCGTTCGGCGCCGGGAGCGAGATGCGCGTCGTGGCGGTCGTCCGCGATGTCTCGGAGCGGCGCAGATCGGAGGCCGCGAGACGCAGGCTCGAACGAGATCTGTTGCAGGCGAGGAAGATGGAGGCGCTCGGGCGCCTCGCCCGTGGCGTCGCCCACGATTTCAACAACATCCTGCAGGCGGTCGGCGGGACCGCGGCGCTCGCGCTGGAGCACGCCGACGGCCGGCTCCGCGAGGACCTCGAGACGATCGTCGCCTCGGCCGCGCAGGGCCGCGAGCTCACCTCGCAGTTGCTCATGTTCGGCCGGCCCGACGCGGGAGCACCCGAGCTTCTCGACCTGCAGCGGGAGCTGGCGGAGCTCCTCCCCGTGCTCAGGCGATTCGTGCCGAAGCGCGTCGAAGTGCGCATCGAGTGTCCGCCCGACGTCGCCGGCGTCTGCGTCTCCCGCGTGCACCTCGAGCAGATCCTCATGAACCTCGTCGTCAACGCCGGTGAGGCGATCGAGGGCGACGGCGAGGTGACCGTCCGGGTCGCGGACACGCGTGCCAGGCTGCGGCCCGACTCCTTGCCCTCCGTCGAGGAGGAGGCTGTCGAGATCGCCGTCGTCGACACCGGCCCCGGCATGTCCGAGGACACGCTGGCGTGTCTCTTCGATCCGTTCTACACGACGAAGCCGGGCGGCACAGGCATCGGCCTGTCGATCGTCTACGAGCTCGTGAGCCAGGCCGGCGGCCGGATCTCGGCACGATCCCTCGCTCCCGCGGGCGCGGAGCTCCTCGTCCTGCTCCCGGCCTTCCGGCCCCCGCACCCGTCCGCGCCGTGCCCGGGCGTCTAGGCATCTCCGCGCGGTTCACGCCGAGCCATGGTCGCGCTCCCGTCGCAGTCGTCCGCGGCCGCGCACACGATCCGGTCGAGATCGGCGTCGCCGCGCCCGTGTTGCGATGCGGAGGCTCGTCGCCGAGATCGCGGACGATGCACCCTGTCCCGGCCCGCGGGCACGGGCGGCGCGGCTCGCCACGGGCGTCTATCAGCTAATCTGGCGCCGCCTGGACAGCTTTGAGGCGGCTTGGCGACCAGGAGAAAAAACGCCTAAAGAGCCCGCGGTCGATACGGTCTCGCTCTCCGTATGCGCAGGGTCGCAGCCGTCAGAGGAGGCGAAGTGCGTACGACGGAACGACTGAGGCAGCTGATGGGGGAGCGAATCGTCGTGCTCGACGGGGCCTGGGGCACGATGATCCAGGAGGCCGGGCTCGCGCCCGAGGAGTACCGCGGCACCCGCTTCGCCGGGCACCACCGGGACGTGGCCGGCGACCCCGACGTGCTGGCCCTGACGCGCCCCGACCTGCTGCGGGAGATCCACGACGCGTATCTCGCCGCCGGCGCGGACATCACCACCACGAACACGTTCACGGCGACCTCGATCGGTCAGGCCGACTACGGTCTCGACGGCTTCGTCGGCGAGATCAACCGGGAGGCGGCGCGCATCGCGCGCGCGGCCTGCGACGCGGTCGCGACCGCCGAGCGGCCGCGCTTCGTCGCCGGCTCGCTCGGACCGCTCAACGTCACGCTCTCGCTGTCGCCGCGGGTCGACGATCCGGCCTACCGCGCGCGCACCTTCGACGAGGTGCGCGACGCCTACGCGGAGCAGATCGCCGGCCTCGCGGAGGGCGGCGTCGACCTGCTGCTCGTCGAGACCGTGTTCGACACGCTCAACGCCAAGGCGGCGATCGTGGCCGCCAAGGACGTCGCCCCGGAGCTGCCGCTCGTGATCTCGCTCACCATCGTCGACCGCAGCGGGCGCACGCTCTCGGGGCAGACGGTCGACGCCTTCTGGATCGCGATCGAGCACGCGGACCCGCTCGCCGTCGGGATCAACTGCTCGCTCGGCGCGACCGAGATGCGTCCGCATCTCGCCGCGCTGGCGCGGATCGCGCCCGTTCCGGTGATCTGCTATCCGAACGCCGGGCTGCCGAACGCCTTCGGCGGCTACGACGAGACGGCGGAGGAGACATCCGACCTCCTGCGCGGATTCGCCGTGGACGGCCTCGTCAACGGCGTCGGCGGCTGCTGCGGCACCACACCAGAGCATATTCGACAAATTGCAAGCAAGCTGGCGGGACTCGCGCCGCGCGCGATCCCGCCGCGTGACGCGCGGCCCCGCTTCAGCGGGCTCGAGCCCTTCGTCGTCGACGAGGACACATCGTTCGTGATCGTGGGCGAGCGCACGAACGTGACCGGCTCGGCACGGTTCCGCGGGCTCGTGGAGAGCGGCGACTGGCAGCAGGCCGTCGACGTCGCGCTCGAGCAGGTGCGCGGCGGCGCGAACCTGCTCGACGTCAACATGGACGCCGACCTGCTCGACGGCGAGCGCGCGATGACGACGTTCCTCAACCTCGTCGCCACCGAGCCGGAAGTTGCGCGGCTTCCGATCATGATCGACTCGTCGCGCTGGTCGGTGATCCAGGCGGGCCTGCGCTGCATCCAGGGCAAGGGGGTCGTCAACTCCATCTCGCTCAAGGAGGGCGAGGACGAGTTCCTCGCGCGAGCTCGAGAGGTGCGGCGCTTCGGCGCCGCGGCGGTCGTGATGGCCTTCGACGAGCGCGGGCAGGCCGAGACGCCGGAGCGGAAGGTCGAGATCCTCGGACGCGCCTACGACCTGCTCGTCGGGGAGTGCGGCTTTGCGCCGTCCGACGTCATCCTCGACCCGAACATCCTCGCCGTCGCCACGGGGATCGAGGAGCACGACCTGTTCGCCCGCCACTTCATCGAGGCGATCCCGGCGCTGAAGGAGCGCTGTCCCGGCGCGCTCGTCTCCGGCGGCATCTCGAACCTCTCGTTCTCGTTCCGCGGCAACCCGCGCGTGCGCGAGGCGATGCACTCGGCCTTCCTCTACCACGCCATCCACGCGGGGCTCGACATGGGCATCGTCAACGCCGGCCAGCTCGCGGTGTACGAGGACATCCCGCCCGAGCTGCTCGAGGCGGTGGAGGACGTGCTGCTCGTGCGTCGTGCCGACGCGACCGAGCGGCTCGTCTCGCTCGCCGAGACGGTCAGGGGCGAGGGCACGCGCAGGGAGCTCGACCTCTCCTGGCGCGAGGCGCCCGTGGCAGAGCGGCTCGCGCACGCGCTCGTGCACGGGATCGTGGACTTCATCGAGGAGGACGTCGAGGAGGCGCGGCGTGCCGCCGAGCGCCCGCTCGACGTGATCGAGGGCCCGTTGATGGACGGGATGAAGATCGTGGGTGACCGCTTCGGCGACGGCCGCATGTTCCTGCCGCAGGTCGTCAAGAGCGCCCGCGCGATGAAGCGCGCCGTCGCCTACCTCGAGCCGTTCATGGAGGCGGAGCAGGAGGGGGGCAGCGCGGCCGGCAAGGTCGTGCTCGCGACGGTGCGGGGCGACGTGCACGACATCGGCAAGAACATCGTCGGCGTCGTGCTCGGCTGCAACGGCTACGAGGTGATCGATCTCGGCGTGATGGTGCCGGCCGACAGGATCCTCGACACGGCGGTGGAGGAGGGCTGCGACATCGTCGGCCTCTCCGGCCTGATCACGCCGTCTCTCGACGAGATGGTCTCGGTGGCGAAGGAGATGGAGCGGCGCGGCCTCGAGCTGCCGCTGCTGATCGGCGGTGCGACGACGTCGCGTCAGCACACCGCCGTGCGCATCGCGCCCGCCTACCGCCGGCCGACCGTGCACGTCCTCGACGCCTCGCGGGTGGTCGGCGTCGTCGGCAGCCTGCTCGACCCCGGGCGCCGCGCGTCGCTCGACGAGGCGAACCGCGCCGAGCAGGAGCGGCTGCGGGCCCTGTACGCCGAGAAGGAGAGCAAGCCGCTGCTGCCGCTGCGGGCGGCGCGCGAGCGGCGCTCGCCGATCGAGTGGCGCGCCGAGGACGTCGCGACGCCGGCGTTCACCGGCGTGCGCACGGTCTCACCCGCCGTCTGGGAGCTGCGGCCGTACATCGACTGGCAGTTCTTCTTCCACGCCTGGGAGCTGAAGGGACGCTTCCCGGCGATCCTCGACGATCCCGTGCAGGGCGCCGCCGCGCGCGACCTGTTGCAGGCGGCGAACGCGCTGCTCGACGCGCACGGCACGCAGCTGCGCGCGGAGGGGGCATACGGGTTCTGGCCGGCCGTGGCGGAAGGGGACGACATCGTGCTTGCCGACGGCGCTCGCTTCCCCATGCTGCGGCGCCAGGCCGACCCTGCCGACAGCCGCCCCTGCCCGTCGCTCGCGGACTTCGTGGCGCCATCCGAGGCGGGCCTCGCCGACTACGTCGGCGCCTTCGCGGTCGCTATCCACGGTGCGGAGGAGCTTGCGACGCAGTTCGAGAGCGAGCACGACGTCTACCAGGCGATCCTCGTCAAGGCGGTCGCCGACCGCCTCGCAGAGGCGTTCGCGGAATGGCTGCACGAGCGCGCCCGGCGCGAGTGGTACGCCGCCGACGAGCGTCTCGCCGGCGACGATCTCGCCGCCGAGCGCTATCGCGGCATCCGGCCGGCGTTCGGCTACCCGGCCTGTCCCGACCATTCGGAGAAGGCGCGCCTGTTCGCGCTGCTCGGCGCCGGCGCGGCGGGGATCGAGCTCACGGAGAGCTATGCGATGATGCCCGCGGCCGCCGTCAGCGGCATCTACCTCGGCCACCCGCAGGCACGGTACTTCGCGGTCGGCCGCATCGGGCGCGATCAGGTGGAGGACTACGCCGCCCGCAAGGGCGTGCCGGTCGCCGAGGCGGAGCGGTGGCTGCGCCCTATCCTCGGCTACGACGCCGGCTGATCCTGCGCCTCTTCTCGTCCTCGCGCGTGCTCTCGATCTCGTCCATCAGCGTGGCGATGCGCTCGAACGCGCTCGCAGGGCTGCCGGGGCCCCCGCCGTCCGCGGCGGCCTGAGCCGCGGCGGGCTGCGCGGCGGATGCGGCCCGGCCGCGCCGGGTGCGCACCGCGGTCAGCACGACGGCGTTGACGTAGCCGAGCACGAGCAGCGCCGCGCTCAGACCCCACGTGAGCCGCGGCCCGATCGCCTCCGTGACGGGGCCGGCCGCCAGCGTGCCGACGAGCGTGAACATCTGCACCAGGCTGCCGAGCACGGCGAAGATCTGGCCGCGCCGGTCGTCGGTCACGGTCTGCTGGATCAGCGTCACGTTGCACACGAGGCCGATCCCGTTGCCGGCCCCGAAGATCACCGCGCCGACGGAGCCGAGGGCGAGGCCGGGGCTCACCGCGGAGAGGGCGACGCCCGCGGCGGTGATCAGGAAGGAGGCGCGGTAGGCGCCGAACACCCCCAGGCGCTCGATGAACCACATCGAGCCGATGTTGCCGAGCAGGATGCCGAGCGCCGAGAACGCCACGAAGATGCCGAAGCCGACGTTCCCCGTGCCGTAGGCGTCGCGTGCCAGCACGATCTCGGCGACGTTGACGCCGGTGTAGGCGAGCGTCGCCCAGCTCCAGATGAGGAAGATCGATGACAGGTGGAGGTCGTGGCGGACGAGCGAGAGCCCTGCGCGAACCTCCTTCCAGTGCGTCTGTCCGATCCGTGCCGGCACGCTCGCCTGCAGCCGCGAGCCGATGCGCACGATGAGGAGAGCCGAGACGACGAAGCTGACGGCGTTGACGCCGTACACGGTGCCGGCGCCGAGCAGGAGGACGCCGACGCCCGCGAGCACGGGCCCCATCAGCGTCGCGAGGTTCTCGACGCCCTGCATGAGCGCGTTCGCCGCGACCAGCGAGTCCTCCGCGACGAGGTTCGGGATCGACGCATAGCAGCCCGGCCGGAAGAAGGCGGCGGCGAAGCCGGCCGCGGCGGAGAGGGCGCAGATGCCGGCGGGCGAGTGCACGAACGGCAGGGCGCCGAAGGTCACGGCGCCGCCGAGGTCGGAGAGCACCATCATCCGCTGGCGCGGCCAGCGGTCGATCAGCGGTCCCACCGCGATGCCGAGGATGACGCCCGGCACGAGCTCGGAGAAGAGGAGGATGGACACCCACAGTGCCGACTGCGTCTGCTCGTAGAGCGCGATGCGGACCGCGAAGAACGCGGTCCAGGTGCCGAGCGCGGAGATCAGCCGCGCGACGAGCAGGTCGCGGTAGGCGCGGTGCTCGGGGACGCGGACGATCGCGAATTGCGCGAAGAGCTTTCCGACCATCGCGGCGGCAGCCTACAGCCCCGGCCGACCCGCGTCTGCTGTCCGTTTCGGACAGGGGTGTGACGTAGAGTGGCGCCGATGGCGCGCCGCGCGTTGACCCACGACCAGCTCGTCTCCGGCGTGCGCCGCGGCGACCGGCGCGCGCTCGCCCGTGCGATCTCGCTCGCCGAGAACCGCGATCCGGGGGCCCACGACCTCGTGGCGGAGCTGTACCCCGAGACGGGACGGACGTTTGCGATCGGCGTCACGGGCCCGCCCGGGGTAGGGAAGTCGTCCCTCATCGCCGCGCTCGTGCGGCAGGCGCGGGCGCTGGGACGCTCGGTCGGCGTCATCTCGGTCGACCCGTCGAGCCCGTTCACGCAGGGAGCGCTGCTCGGGGATCGGATCCGGCTCTCCGACCATTTCCTCGACCCCGGCGTCTTCATCCGCTCGATGGGGACGCGCGGTCACCTGGGCGGGCTCGCCGAGGCCGCGCTGCAGGCGCTCCTGCTGCTCGACGCGTCCGGGAAGGATATCGTCTTCCTGGAGACGGTCGGCACGGGGCAGAGCGAGGTCGAGGTGATCGGCATCGCAGACGCGGTGCTGCTCGTTCTCATGCCCGGCTCGGGCGACTCGGTGCAGGCGCTGAAGGCCGGGATCATGGAGATCCCCGACGTGATAGCGATCAACAAGATGGACCATCCCGCTGCCAAGACGATGCTGAACGACGTCCGCGCTATCGTCGCGCTCGATCCCGATCCTGCCCGCAGGCCGCCGATCCTGCTCACCGAAGCGCTGCGCGGCGAGGGGGTGCCGGCGCTGTGGGAGACGCTCGAAGCCACGCGCACCGAGCTCGGGGAGGCGGGCGAGCTCGAGGAGCGGCGGAGGCGCAACCTCGTCGGCGAGGTGCTTGCCGTGGCGACGGGTCGCGCCCGCGCCCGTATCGAGGACGCGATCGCGGCGGACGCGGGCCTGACGGAGCTGCTCACGGCGGTACAGCGACGCGAGGTCGATCCGCTGACGGCGGTCGACGCGATCGTGGCGGCGGTGCTCGGCGGGGCGGGCGATGCGGCGGCCTGAGCTCGCGGACGTGCAGGCGGCGCGTGAGCGCCTCGAGGGGATCTCCCGCGTGACGCCGGTGTTCGCGTCGGGAACGCTCGAGCGGCTCGTCGGGCGCACGGTGTCCCTGAAGGCCGAGAACCTGCAGCTCACGGGCGCGTTCAAGATCCGGGGCGCCTACAACACGATCGTGCAGCTGTCGGCCGCCGAGCGTGAGGCCGGTGTCGTCACCGCGAGTGCCGGCAACCACGGTCAGGCGGTCGCCTGGGCTGCGCGCCAGGCGGGGATCGCGGCGACGATCTTCGTGCCGGAGGGCGCGCCGATGGCGAAGATCGAGGCCGCGCGCGGGTACGGCGCGAGCCTCGAGCTGGCCGGCGAGGGGTTCGACGAGGCCGTCGAGGCCGCCCGCGCGCATGTCGCGCGCACCGGGGCCACCTTCGTGCACGCCTTCGACGATCCGCGCGTCGTCGCCGGTCAGGGAACGCTCGGCCTCGAGCTCGCCGAGCAGCTCGCTCCCGGCGCCGGCACGGTGGTGATCCCCGTCGGTGGAGGAGGGCTCGCCGCGGGCATCGCGATCGCGCTGCGCGCCCTCCGGCCCGAGCTGGCGCTCGTCGGCGTGCAGGCGGCCGCGTGCGCGCCGCTCGCGGGCCTCGCTCCCACCGGCCCGACGATCGCCGACGGGATCGCCGTCAAGCAGCCGGCCGAGCTCACGGCCGGGATCCTGCGCGACCTCCTCGACGTCGTCGTCGTCGTCGACGACGCTGCCATCTCGCGGGCGATGGTGCTGCTGCTCGAGCGCTCGAAGCTCGTCGTGGAAGGAGCGGGAGCGGCGCCGGTGGCGGCGCTGCTCGGCGGCCTCGTGCCCGGCGAGGGGCCGGTGTGCGCCGTGCTCGCGGGCGGCAACATCGACGCGACGACGCTGATGTCCGTCACCCGCTACGGCCTCACGTCCTCGGGCCGCTACCTCGTCGTCGCGATCGTCATTCCCGACCGCCCCGGGCAGCTTGCGAAGATCGTGCAGGTGATCGCAGGCCAGCGTGCGAACGTCCTCTCGGTCGCCCACCACCGCGAGGGCCGCAACATCGGCGTGCTCGAGACGGAGGCCGAGCTGACGCTCGAGACCCGCGACGAGGAGCACTCGCAGGCTGTCATCGCCGCGCTCGGCGCGGCCGGCTTCACGGTGCGGCGCCTGCGCTAGCCCGACCCGCAGCGCCTGAACTCGATCGTGTCACCGCCTCGCGCCCGCCAGGCGGCCATGCCGCCCTCGACCACGGGGCGCGCGTCGTAGCCGCGGCCGCGGAGGATGCTCGCGGCGATCGCCGCCCGGGCGCCCGACTCGCAGATCGTGACGACGGGCCGGTCGGTCGGCATGTCGGGACAGCACGTCTTCATCAGCCGGTAGGGCACGTTGCGGCTACCGGGGATGTAGCCGGTGTCGCGCTCGTCCTTCTCGCGCACGTCGATCACCTCGGCGCCCGCCGCCATCAGCTCCTCCAGCTCGTCGACGGCGACCGCCTCGACGCGCTCCTCGCCCGCGCCGAGCACGTAGCCCTCGACGTCGAGGAACGCCACCGAGCGCAGGCCGCGCACCGCTTCCTCGGCCTCGTCTCGCGCCGCCGCCAGCACCGTCACGGGCCGGCCGCCGTCGAGCACGAACCCGGCCTTCGTGGCGAAGCTGGTGCCCGCCACGGGGACGTTGACGGCCCCGGGCCGGTGCCCCGCCAGGTAGGAGGCGACGGGGCGCACGTCGAGGAGCTGCGTGCCGGCCGGCGGCGCCGCGAGCTCCTCGGCCGCGGGCTGCGCGCCGAGGAAGGGCCCGCGGTTGAGCTCGACGATGCGCGCGAGGTTCGGCGGCTTGGGCGCCACGATCGCGGCCGCATCCGCGATGAAGGCGTCCACCTCGGTGAACTGGAGCGCCGGGTTGAAGCGCCGTTCGAAGCCGATCGTCGTCGAGGGCTTCGAGCTCATCGCCTTGCCGCAGAGCGAGCCGGCGACGTGTCCGGGGAACACCTCGACGCCGTCGGCGAGCTCCATCAGCCGGCCGAGCGAGGAGAACAGCCCTTCCGCACCCTCGACCGCGCCGACGGCGAGGTCGGGCCGCGCCGCATCCCCGACGAACAGCGAGTCGCCCGTGAGCACGAGCCACGGCTCGCCGGCGCGCGAGCGGTCGATCACGGAGAGGCAGCAGTGCTCCGGCCGGTGGCCCGGGGTGTGGATGACGCGGAGCGCGACCGCGCCGACCTCGATCTCGTCGCCGTCCCGCATCGGGTCGTGCGAATACTCCACGCCGGCGTCCGCGTGGATGCTGATCGGGATGCCGTGCTCGAGCGCGAGCCGGCCGTGCCCGGAGACGTGATCCGCGTGGGTGTGCGTCTCGATCACGCGCACGAGACGCAGGCCCCGGCGCTCGGCCTCGGCAAGCACGGGCTCGACGGCGTACGGGGGGTCGACGACGACGGCGACCCCCGCGTCCTCGTCGCCGACGAGGTAGCAGGCGCACCCGAGATCGCCGTCGAGGAACTGGTGGAAGATCACGGCGCCGACGGTAGCACCGCGATCCGCTATCGCTCTTGAAGTGAGCGGCGGCGCAGGCGCCGGCGGCCGACGAGCGTGGCGACGATGACGACGAGACCGACGGCGCCGGCGACCGCCGCGGCCCACGGATGCTCGGCGGGCGCGCTCGCACCGGCGGCCGGAAGCACGCTCAGGGAGGTCGTCCAGCGGACGACCTCGCCGTCGTCGTAGCGCTGGTCGAACGACACCGGCGCGGCGCCCGCCCGCACGCGTGCGACCACGCCGACGCCCAGGCGCACGACCGCGCCGCTCGCGAGCGCACGCCCCTTCCACGTGACGCGCTCGCCGTCGACCGTGGCCGTCCAGCCCGGCGGCGCCGTCGCGTCGGTGACCTCGAAGCCCGCCGGCGCGGTCATCGTCACCGCGACGGCCGCATGGCCCGGGCGCTCGTTCGGCACCGAGACCTCGAGACGGGTGTCCATGCCGGCCGAGACGAACGGCGGCGAGAAGGAGATGTGGGCGGAGGCGGCGGGGGGGAGCGCGAGCAGCGCGAGCGCCACGAGAGCGAGGCACCTCACGGCAGCCCGAGGTGCCGGGCGATCACCATGCGCTGCACCTCGTTCGTGCCCTCGCCGATCTCGAGGATCTTCTGGTCGCGGTAGAGGCGGGAGATCGCGAACTCGTCCGTGTAGCCGTAGCCGCCGTGGATCTGCAGGGCTGCGTTGACGGCCCTGTTGGAGAGCTCGCCCGTGTAGAGCTTCGCCATCGCCGCCTCGCGGGCGAACGGGCGCCCCCGGTCCTTCAGCCAGGCCGCCTTCCAGACGAGGCCGCGCGCGGCCTCGATCTCGGTGGCCATGTCGGCGAGCTTGAACTGCACCGCCTGGAACGACGAGATCGGCCGCCCGAACTGCTCGCGCTCGCGTGCGTACGCGTAGGCGAGGTCGTAGGCCCCCTGCGCGAGGCCGACTCCCATCGCCGCCACGGAGATGCGGCCGCCGTCGAGGATCGCGAGGAACTGGTGGAACCCCTGCCCGCGCGCACCGAGCAGATTGCCCTCGGGCACGGCGCAGTCGGTGAACGAGAGCGCGCGCGTGTCGGACGCCTTCCACCCGATCTTGTGGATCGGCGCGGAGATCTCGTAGCCGGGCGTACCGTTGGGAACGACGATGTTGGAGATCTCGCCGTCGCCCGTGAGCGCGGTGATCGTGACGCACTGCGTGATCTCCGTGCCTGCGTTCGTGATGAAGATCTTCGAGCCGTTGACGACCCACTGCCCGTCGCGCAGCTCCGCGGTCGTGCGGGTCGCGCCGGCGTCGGAGCCGGCGCCGGGCTCGGTGAGGCCGAAGGCTGCGAGCCGCCGGCCCGACGCGAGCGGCGGCAGCCACTCGGCCTTCTGTGCGTCGGTGCCGAACAGGTAGATCGGCATCGTCCCCAGGGACGTGTGCGCGGCGAGCGTGATCGCGACCGACGAGTCGACACGGGTCAGCTCCTCGACTGCGATCGCGTACGAGAGGGTGTCGCCGCCGGCGCCGCCGAGCGCCTCGGGGAACGGGATCCCCATCAGCCCCAGCTCGGCCATCTCCGCCACGAGGCCGTACGGGAAGCGCGACTCGCGGTCGAGCTCCTCGGCGACCGGGGCCACGCGCTCGCGCGCGAACGAGCGCACGGTGTCCCGGAAGAGCTCGTGCTCGGGCGAGAGGTCGAGGTCCACGCGGGGCGATCGTACCCGGCGTTCGCGGGCTGCGCATGGGCGCGGAGCTCGGCGGGCAGGGGTCCGGCGGCGGTCGTGCGCGGGTCTCGTCGAGGAACGTCTTCTCTCGGAGGCCGGGGAGTTGGTGCCTCGCCGCGGCGGCCGCACCGGGAGCGCCGCTACGCTCCGAAGATGCGCGAGGGCATCGACAGACGGGCGATGGGCACGCTCTCCGGCGCGCACCTGGCGACGGATTTCGCCTCCGGAAGCGTGCCCGCGCTGCTGCCGTTCTTCACCGGCAAGTTCGGCCTCAGCTACACGCTCACCGCCCTCCTGATGCTGTCCGTGCTCGTCTCCTCGTCGCTCGTGCAGCCGCTGTTCGGGCTCTGGTCCGACCGGCGCGGCGCGCTGTGGCTGCTGCCCGGCGGGCTCGCGCTCGCCGCCGGCGGGCTCGGGCTCTCCACCGTGGCTCCGAGCTACCTGCTCGTGCTCGTGCTCGTCTTCCTGTGCGGAATCGGGATTGCCGCCTTCCACCCGGAGGGGGCGAAGTTCGCCGTCTTCGCGAGCGGGAGCAAACGGGCGAGCGGCATGTCCCTGTTCAACATCGGCGGCAACACCGGCTACGCGCTCGGCCCGATCGTCGTGACGCCGCTCGTCCTCTGGCTCGGGCTCGGCTGGGGCGGGCTCGTGGCCGCCGTGCCCGTGCTCGCGGTGGCGTTCGCGCTGCTGCGCGCGCTCCCCTACCTGTCGACCCTCCGGCCCGATGCGGCGGGGAGGGGGGCGGTCGCCCCCGGAAGGGACGACGTGCGCGCGATGGCGCTCCTCGCCGCCGTGATCGGGCTGCGCAGCGTCGCCTGGTTCGGGCTGCTGACCTTCGTGCCGCTGTGGGTCGTCTCACTCGGCGACTCCGAGGCGGCGGGCAACCGCCTGCTCTCGCTGATGCTCCTCTCCGGCGCCGCCGGCACGCTGCTCCTGGGCCCTCTCGCCGACCGGATCGGGCTGCGCCGCACGCTGCTCGGCGCGCAGGCGCTGCTGGCGCCGATGATCCTCGTGTTCGTGCTCGTCGGCGGCATTCCCGGCGCGCTGGCGCTGATGATCGTCGGCATGTGCGTCGTCGGCACGTTCGGCGTGACGATGGTGCTGAGCCAGATGTACCTGCCCCGGCACGTCGGCATGGCCTCGGGCCTCTCGATCGGGCTCGCGATGGGTCTCGGCGGCATCGCCGCGGTCGGCCTCGGTGCGGTGGCCGACGCGGTCGACCTCCGTACCGCGCTCGTCGGCAGCGCCTTCGCGCCGGCGCTCGGCGTCGTCCTGTGCCTGTTCCTCCCCGCGCCCGCGCCGGAGTCGCGCCTTGCCCCCGAGTCCCAAGCGACGTACCCTCTACTCGACTGACCGTTCAATCAACAGCGACGACATCCAGGGAGCGCGTATGACCGTGCAGGAGTTCTTCGAGCAGCTGCCGTCGAAGGTCGACCCGGCGAAGACGGCCGGCATGAACAACAGCTACGTCTTCGACATCGAGGGCACCGGGGCGTGGACCGTCTCCGTCGTCGACGGCGCCGTCACCGTCGTCGAGGGCGTGAACGACGCCGACTGCACGCTCTCCGCCAGCGAGGAGACGCTGCTCAAGATCGCGGCGGGAGAGGCCAACGCGACGACGGCGTACATGACCGGCAAGCTCAAGATCAAGGGCGACATGGGAGCCGCGCTGAAGCTGCAGAAGCTGTTCTGAGCGCGCGCCGCGACGGCACGGGAGCGTCTGTCCGGACTAGGATCCAGGTCGTGAACGTCGCGATCCGACTCGCCGTCGGCTGGGGCATCAACGTGCTCGCGTTGATCGTCGCCGACTGGGCCTTCGCCGGCCTCACGATCGCCCGCTCGGGGCCGATCCTGTTCGCCGGCGCGGTGCTCGGCTTCGCGAACACGGTCCTCAAGCCGCTGCTCACGTTCGTCGCGATCCCGCTCATCATCCTCACGCTCGGCATCGCCTACTTCTTCGTCAACGTGGCGATGCTCCTGTTCACCGAGTGGGTCGTGCCGGACTTCTCGATCGACGGCTTCTGGACGTACATCGGCGCGACGATCGTCGTCTGGCTCGTCAACTGGGTCGTGGGCTCGGTGCTCGGCCTGCGCACGTGGAGCGAGCGCTTCGGCGGGTAGGCCCGGTCGCGCCCCTACGCGGGCTCGAGCTCCACGAGCGCTGCTCCCGACGCCACCTGGTCACCGGGAGCGACACGCACCGCCGTCACGGTCGCGGCAAACGGCGCCGGAACGGGCATCTCCATCTTCATCGCCTCGAGCACGACGAGCGTCTGCCGGGCCTCGACCGTCTCGCCGGCCTCGACCTCGACGCGGATCACCGTGCCGGGCATCGCGGCCGTGACGGCGTTCGCCACGCCCGGCCCGGGCGCTGCGCCGCCGCCTTCCGCGGAGGGCGGAGGAGCCGGTGCCGGTGCCGGTGCGGGAAGGTTGAGCCGCCACGCGCCGGCGAACGGCGGCGGCAGGCGTCGCAGCGGCGGCGCCGAGAGCGGCGGGTGGTCGACGAGGAAAGCGGTCGACAGCTCCGCGGCGCGGAATGCGGGGTGCGCGACGAGCCAGCGCAGGAACGGCAGGTTGGTTGTCAGGCCGTCCGCTCGCGTCGCGTCGAGTGCCGCCCCGAGCCGGTCGAGCGCCTCGTCCCGCGTGGCGCCGTGCGCGATCAGCTTCGCGAGCAGCGGGTCGTAGGCGGTGCCGATCTCGTCCCCCGACTCGACGCCCGCGTCGACGCGGATCCCCTGCGGAAGTACGAGCGACACGAGCCGGCCGGCCTGGGGCAGGAACGTCACGGGATCCTCGGCGTAGAGCCGCACTTCGACGGCGTGCCCGCGCTCGCCGACCTCTCCGAGCTCGAGCAGCTCTCCCGTGGCGACGCGGAGCTGGAGCTCGACGAGATCGAGCCCCGTGACCGACTCGGTGACCGGGTGCTCGACCTGGATGCGACCGTTGAGCTCGAGGAAGTACACGTCGCGCCCGTCGACGAGGAACTCGGCCGTGCCGGCGCCGCGGTAGCCGATCGCTGCGGCGAACGCGGCGGCGGCCGCGCGGATCGAGCGCGCGGCCTCGGCGTCGAGGTTCGGCGGCGCCTCCTCGACGACCTTCTGGTGGCGGCGCTGCACGGAGCAGTCGCGCAGCCCGAGCACGTACACCACCGCGGCGTCGGCGAGCAGCTGCGCCTCGACATGCCGCGGGCGCTCGAGGAAGCGCTCGCAGTAGACCGTCCCGTCGCCGAAGGCCGCCTCGGCCTCGCGCCGCGCCGCCGCGAGGCTCTCCTCGAGCGCGTCGGGCGAGCGGACGACGCGCATGCCGCGCCCGCCGCCGCCCGCCGCCGCCTTCACGAGAAGCGGGTAGCCGACCAGCTCGGGCACACCCTCGGGGAGCGTCGGCACGCCGGCCTCGCGGGCGACGCGCTTCGCCGCGAGCTTGTCGCCGCCGAGCCGGAGCGCGGCGGGCGGCGGGCCGACCCAGGTCAGCCCTGCCTCCTCCACGGAGGCGGCGAACGCGGCCGACTCGGCCAGGAACCCGTAGCCGGGATGGACGGCGTCCGCTGCGGCGGCGGCGGCGGCGCGCAGGTGCTCGGCGCCGGAGAGGTAGGAGGAGATCTCGACGGTGGCGTCGGCGGAGCGGGCATGGAGGGAGCCGCGGTCGGCGCGGGTCGCCACGGCGACCGTGCGGATCCCCAGCCTGCGGCAGGTGCGGAAGACGCGGAGAGCGATCTCTCCGCGGTTGGCGACGAGGAGGGTTCTCACGGCCACGGCAGCCGCAACTCTACGGCCGTGGCGCGTCTCGAGCTCGTGGGCGGACGCTCCCGGCTCGCGTGCGGGGCCTGAAGGGGCGCGCTTCGCGCGCCCGTTTCGGGTCGAACGTCTGGAGGCGGCGCACTAGGAAGCGGAGATGAGCACGACCGCGGCGAGCGCGCACACGACGCCCGCGAGCTGCATCCGCGACATGCGCTCGCGCAGCACGATGCCCGCGAGCAGCACCGTCATCACGGGGTAGAGCGAGGCCATCACCGACGCGATCGCGACGGGCCCGCGCTGCAGAGCGAGCAGGAGCGGCACCGTCGCCGCCACCTCGAGCGCGCCGACGCCGAACGCGAACGGGGCGACGGGGCGGAGGCCTGCGAAGCCTCCTCGCGTCAGCGCCGGCGCGAGCGTCGCGAGCGTGCAGGTGGAGGCGATGCGCTCGAGCGTCACGGGCCACATGCCGGCGTCTGCGGAGATGCGCGAGAAGAACACGTAGAAGAGCCCGAAGAACGCGCCGGCGAGAACCGCGAGCCCGACGACGGCGGGGGTCACGGCGACATGGGCATGGGCCGGATCCGACGGGGCGATCGAGATCACGGCCACGGCGGCGAGCGCGATGCCGATGCCCGCGAGGGCGGCGAGCCCGGGGCGCTCGCCCCGGACCAGCGCGTACCCGACGGGGAGAAGCGCACCGGTCACCGCCGCGACCGGGGCGACGACGCTGATCAGACCGCGGCCCATCGCCGTGTAGAAGCACCCGAGACCGACCGCGACGGCGGCGCCGCTTGCGAACGACCAGGTCACGTCCGGGCCGGAGAGGCGCTCGTAGCCGTAGGCGATCGAGAGCACGAGCGCGACGGGAAGACCCGCCGCCTGGGCGAGCGCGGCGACGCGGATGCCGGCCGCGGTTCGGGACGCGAACCCGCCGAGGAAGTCGGCGCCGCCGACGAGCACGGCGGAGGCGAGCGCGAGCAGCGCGGTCACGGCTGGCCGCCGGGGTGACGGAGGAGTACGATGGAGGCGTTCCCGCCTCCGACAAGGACGGTGTCGCTGATGGCCACTCCGACTGTCCCGGAACCGGAAGGAGACGGCGCGGCCCTTCTCGCCCACGAGATCCGCGACGAGGCGAGCCGCCTCGCGCACCACCCCGTCGAGGAGATGGAGCGTCTCGGACACGTCGTCGCCGAGGGAGAGAGCCCGACGACTCCGCTGCTGCTCACGCTCGGCGTCACGCTGGTGGTCGGCGCGATCTTCGCCGTCGTCGTCACCGCTGCGTTGCTCGTCTACTACTACGCATAGCCGGGGCCGTCGCGCTCCTCGTCCGTGTCCGGCGGGCACCACGACGCGAACCCGGGTCGTCCCGGCGTGCGCCCCGCGAGGAACGCCCGCAGGCCCTCCTGCCCTTCCGGGCTCGCGCGCCGCTCGGCGATGCGGCGCGCGGTCTCGGGGCCGTCCGGGCGGTCGAGCACGAGCCGCTTGGCGGCGCGTGCGGCCCGTGGCGCGGCGGTGCGCAGCTCGGCGAGGATGCGGGAGAGGGCGCCGTCGAGGTCGTCGCTGACCTCGTGGACGAGGCCGACGCGCAGGGCGGTGTGCGCGTCGAAGCGCTCGCCCGTGACGAAGTAGCGGCGGGCCGCGCTCTCGCCGATCCTGCGCAGCACGAACGGCGAGATCACGGCCGGGATGATCCCGAGCTTCACCTCCGAGAACGCGAACGCGGCGCGCTCGTGGGCGACGGCGATGTCGGAGACGGCGACGAGCCCCGCGCCGCCGCCGAGCGCATGCCCCTGCACGAGCGAGATCACGGGCGCGGGGCATTCGTCGATCGCCTCGAGCATGCGTCGCAGCGCGGTCGCATCGGCGACGTTCTCCTCCGGTGAGAGGCCGGCCGAGGCGCGCATCCACTCGATGTCGGCACCGGCGCAGAAGCTCGCGCCTTCGCCGGCGAGCACGACCGCACGCACCTTGCCCACGTCGAC
Organism: Gaiella occulta; assembly: GCF_003351045.1. Classification (GTDB taxonomy): domain Bacteria; phylum Actinomycetota; class Thermoleophilia; order Gaiellales; family Gaiellaceae; genus Gaiella; species Gaiella occulta. The sequence goes on along the minus strand of NZ_QQZY01000002.1, from coordinate 439,994 downwards.
GAAGGCGTCGGCGAGCTCGGCGACCAGGGCGGCGTCGAACGCGTTGCGCGTCCCCGGCCGGGAGAGCGTGACGCGGAGGACGTCCTCGTCACGTTCGATGCGTAGCGCCTCCACGGGCCGCAGTCTAGAGTCGCTCCATGTTGACGGGGACGCTGGCCGCAGCAGTGACGCCGCTCCGCGCCGGGGGCGCGGAGCTCGACGCCGACGCGTTCGGGCCGCTGCTCGACCTCTACGCCGATGCCGGGCTCGACGGCGTGCTCGCGTTCGGCAGCAACGGCGAGGGCGTCCTCCTCTCCGTCGAGGAGCGCCGGCGCGGGCTGCGGATCTTCGTCGCGGCTGCGGCGGGACGGCTCGACGTCGCCGCGCACTGCGGCGCGCAGACGACCGCCGACACGGTCGCTCTCGCCGCCGGCGCGGCCGAGGCGGGCGCAGCCGCGGTCGCGGTGATCGGGCCGCCGTACTTCCCCCTCGACGAGCGGGCCCAGTTCGCGCATTTCGCCGCCGCGGCGCGGGCCTGCGCGCCGTTGCCGTTCTACGTGTACGAGTTCGCGAGGACGAGCGGCTACCCCGTGGCGCTCGACGTGCTGCGGCGGCTGCGCGAGGAGGCGCCGAACTTCGCCGGCATGAAGGTCTCCGACAGCCCGTGGGAGGCTTTCGAGCCGTACCTCTCGCTCGGCGTGGACGTCTTCGTCGGGCCGGAGGCGCTGATCCACCGCGGCATCGCGGGCGGCGCCGTCGGTGCCGTCTCCGCGCTCGCCGCGGCGTTCCCGCGGGAGGTCGCCGCCGTCGTCCATGCGCCGACGGCCGAGGGCGCCGCGGGCCTCGCGCGGCTGCGCGCCCGCCTCGAGCGCTTCCCGCGCCAGGCGGCGATGAAGCGGGTTCTCGCCTGGAAGGGCGTGCCGCTACGGGCGGACGTGCGCGGCCCGCTTCGCGACCTGACGGTGGACGAGGCGCAGGAGCTCGAGCGCTGGCTCGCATCGTCGTAGCGGGCGGCGGCGTCGTCGGCGCCTCGATCGCCTACCACCTCGGTCTCAGGGGCGCACGCGACGTCGTGCTCGCGGAGGCGGGCTCGATCGCGTCCGGCGCGAGCGGCAAGGCGCTCGGCGGCGTGCGCCAGCAGTTCTCGTCCGCGCCCGAGGTGCGGCTCGCACGCGAGAGCGTCGCGTTCTTCCACGGGCTCGGCCGCGACCTGTTCGAGCCGGTCGGCTACCTCTTCCTCGCCACCTCCGACGGGGGCCGAGCCGAGCTCGAGGAGCGGCTCGCCGTCCAGTCCGCCCTCGGCGTGCCCGTCGAGCGGTTCGACCCGTCACGGGTCGAGGGGCTCGCCGTCGACGACGTGCTCGCCGCGGTCTTCTGCGCCGAGGACGGGATCGCCGACCCGGGCGCGATCACGCACGAGCTCGCGCGCCGCGCGGCCTCGCTCGGCGTCGACGTGCGCGAAGGGGTGGATGCGCTCGAGCTCGACGCCGACACCCTGGTGCTCGCAACCGGGGCGTCGTCCGCGGCTCTCGCCGCGAAGCTCGGCGTCGATCTGCCTCTGCGGCCGCTCGTGCGGCAGCTCGTCGAGACGGCCCCCGTGCGCGGTCTTCCGGCCGGCCTGCCGTTGACGATCGAGTCCGAGTCCGGCTTCCACTTCCGCCGGCGCGGGGGCGCGCTCGTGCTCGCGATGCCGGAGCCCGTGCCGCGCTGGGGCAGCGACGAGGTCGTCGACGACGGTCTCGTGCAGGACTGGCTCGGCCGCATCGCGCGTCGCTACCCGCGTGCCGCCGGGGTGCCTGTGGCTCGCGCGTGGGCCGGCGTGTACGACATGACGCCGGACGCGCACCCGATCATCGGCCCGGTCGCCGACGGCGTCTACGCCGCCTGCGGCTTCTCCGGGCACGGGTTCATGCAGGCGCCCGCGGTGGGCCGTATCGTCGCCGACGAGCTGCTCGACGGCGGCGCCGACTTCGACATCTCGCCCTACCGGCTGCGTCGCTTCGAGGGAGGCGCGGTGTTCCCGGAGACGGCGATCCTCTGACCGCGCTACGGCGCGCCGTCGCCGCCGGAGCAGGCGGAGCCGTCGACCGCGCCCACCGTCGGCAGCCGGCCGAGCAGCGAGGCGAGCTCCTCGAGCTCATCTCGCGAGAGATGCTCGCCGAGCAGCTCGCGGCAGACGCGCTCGTTCGTGCGCGATGCCGCCGCGAGCACCGCGCGCCCGGCCGCGGTGAGCACCGCGTAGGAGACGCGCGCATCGCCGGGGCAGGTGGCCTTCTCGACGAGCCCGGCGGCGGTGAGGCCGTCGAGCAGGCGCGTGACGCCCGAGGGGCTCAGGGCGAGCCGGTCGGCGAGGTCGACGCGCCGCATCCGCTGCTCCGCCTCGTGCGAGAGGTGCAGCAGCGTCTCGAAGTCGCTGATCGTGAGCCCGTGCTCGGCGACGAGCCATGTCTCGAGCTCCCGCATGAGGGTGCCGTGGGCGCGCAGGAGCCGGGCGAACACGGTCACCTCGAGGGAAGCTTGTGGAGTCAATACTTGACGAGTCAAATGGTGTGGGCTAAGGTAGTTGCGCTCTCAAATACTAGCTGCAACGAAAGGAAGTGCAATGAGCATTCTCCACGAACAGCGGACAGACCTTCCGGCCGGCACGTGGACCGTCGACCCGGTGCACTCGTCCGTCGGCTTCTCGGTCAAGCACATGGTCGTCGCCAACTTCCGCGGCGGCTTCGGGACGTTCGACGTCACCCTGGACGAGAACGGGCTGCGCGGGACGGTCGACGTCTCCTCGGTGGACGTGTCCGAGCCCAACCTCAAGGGCCATCTGCTGTCGCCGGACTTCTTCGACGCCGAGCGCCACCCCAAGCTCTCTTTCCGCTCCACCGCGATCCGCGTGGCAGGCGACAGGGTCGACATCGACGGCGAGCTGACGATCAAGGGCATCACGAAGCCGGTCTCGATCGGCGGCACGGTGAGCGGTCCCGTGACGCACATGGACGGCAACCCGCGCCTCGGACTCGAGCTCGAGACGGTCGTCGACCGGACCGCCTTCGGGCTCGACTGGAACGCGCCCCTGCCGAGCGGCGGCTTCGCCGTCGGCAACGACGTCAAGCTGCACGTAGAGCTCGAGCTGGTCGGGCAGGCGTAGCTCGATGCGGATCCTCGGGATCGCCGGCAGCCTCCGCGCCGGCTCGTACAACCGCGAGCTCCTCCGCCTTGCGCGCACGCTGCTGCCGCCCGGCGTCGAGCTCGTCGAGTGGGACGGCTTGCGCGAGCTGCCGGCGTTCGACGAGGACACCGAGATGCTGGAGCACCCGCCCGTCGAGCGCCTGCGCGCCGCGGTGCGCGAGGCCGACGCGGTGCTGATCGCGACGCCCGAGTACAACGGCTCCATCCCCGGGGCGCTGAAGAACGCGCTCGACTGGGCCTCGCGCCCGGTCGAGGCGAACGTGTTCCGCGGCAAACCGGTGGCGGTGATCGGCGCCAGCGCGGGGGCGTTCGGCGCCGTGTGGGCCCAGGCGGAGACGCGCAAGGTGCTCGGGTTGATGGGGGCGCGGAACGCCGACGTGGAGCTGGCGGTCGGCCACGCGGCGACGCGCCTCGCCCCGCCCGACGACGAGCTGCTCGGCCGCCTGCGCGAGGCGCTCGAGCAGCTCGTCGCCGAAGCACGACCGCAGTCGGCAGCCGCGTAGCAGCCGGGCGCGGGCCCGGCCTCGGCGCCCTCGACGTGCGGCGCGGCGCCGCCCGCGAGCGCGGTGTCACATGCGAAACACGCCGAAGGTGGTCTCCGGCAGCGGGGCGTGCGCCGCCGCGGCGAGGCCGAGCGCCAGCACGCGCCGCGTGTCGAGCGGGTCGATGATGCCGTCGTCCCAGAGGCGTGCCGTGGAGAAGTACGGGCTGCCCTCGCGCTCGTAGGCGGCGCGGATCTCGTCCGCGTCGGCCTCGCCGACCATCGTCAGCACGGTCGCGGCCTGTTCGCCGCCCATGACCGAGATACGCGCGTTCGGCCACATCCACAGCTGCCGCGGGCCGTAGGCACGACCACACATGGCGTAGTTGCCCGCCCCGAACGAGCCGCCCGTGACGACGGTGAACTTCGGCACCTCGGCGCAGGCGACGGCGGTGACGAGCTTGGCCCCGTCGCGGGCGATGCCGCCCGCCTCGACGTCCTTGCCGACCATGAAGCCGGTGATGTTCTGGAGGAAGACGAGCGGGACGCGGCGCTTGCAGGCGAGCTCGACGAAGTGCGCACCCTTCTGAGCCGACTCCCGGAAGAGGATGCCGCGGTTGGCGAGGATGCCGACGGGATGCCCCTCGATGCGGGCGAAGCCGCAGACGAGCGTGTCCCCGTAGAGCGCCTTGAACTCGTGGAACCGGCTCCCGTCGACGATACGGGCGATGATCTCGAGCGGGTCGAGCTCGTGCCGGTAGTGCTCGGGCACGATGCCGTAGAGGTCGGCGGGGTCGAGCGCCGGCGGCTCGGCAGCCGCGACCTCCCACGAGGCGGGGGCCGGGTCGCCGAGGTGGCGCACGATCTGGCGCGCGAGCCCGAGCGCGTGCTCGTCGCTCGTCGCGTAGTGGTCGGCGACGCCGGAGCGGCGGGCGTGCACGTCGGCGCCGCCGAGCTCCTCCGCCGTCACCTCCTCGCCGGTTGCCGCCTTCACGAGCGGCGGGCCGCCGATGAAGATCGTGCCGGTGCCGCGGACGATCACCGTCTCGTCGCACATGGCGGGCACGTAGGCGCCCCCGGCGGTACACGAGCCCATCACGACCGCGATCTGCGGGATGCCCAGCGCCGACATGCGGGCCTGGTTGTAGAAGATGCGCCCGAAATGGTCGCGGTCGGGGAAGACGTCGGCCTGGAGCGGCAGGAAGGCGCCGCCGGAGTCGACGAGGTACACGCATGGGAGGCGGTTCTGCTCGGCCACCTCCTGCGCTCGCAGGTGCTTCTTGACGGTGAGGGGGAAGTACGAGCCGCCCTTCACGGTCGCGTCGTTCGCGACGACGACGCAGGCACGCCCTTCGATCGCGCCGATGCCCGTCACGATCCCGGCCGACGGCGCCTGGCCGTCGTAGAGGTCCCACGCGGCAAGCGCGTTGAGCTCGAGGAACGCGCTGCCGGGGTCGACGAGGCGGTCGATCCGCTCTCGCGCCGTCAGCTTGCCGCGCGAGCGATGGCGCTCGCGGGCGGCCTCACCGCCGCCGGCGGCGATGAGCGCCGTGCGCTCGCGGAGCTCTGCCACGAGCGCTTCCATGTGCGCCCGCCGCGTCGCGAACGCGTCGGAGGAGCGATCGACCCTGCTCGTCAACACCGTCATGTCTCGGCCGACCTTCGCGCAGACCGTCGGCGAGATCAAGTGCCAGCGGGCAACCTTGACTCGCCACGGTCGCCGGGTAGGGTGAGGCAGGGACGCAGGGAGACGGGGAGGTTCGACGTGCACGTGTGCTTCAGGCGATCAGACAGCCGCGCTCGCGGCGCCGCCTCCTGCCCGGCGTACGTGGAATGACGCGCCGCGGCCGCGCGCGGACACGGCGCGAGACGGTGCTCGTCGTCGACATGGGAGCGTGGGCGGCGCAGCCGACGGCGCGTTCCCTCGCCCGCGCCGGCTTCCGGGTGCTCGCAGCGGGTGTGGGAGGGCGCGTGGCGGGGAGGAGCCGGTACTTCACGGAGCGGCACGTGATCCCCCCCGCGCTCGAGCAGGAGGCGTTCGCCGAACGGATCGAGCGGATCTGCGCGCGCGAGCGCGTGGACGTCGTCGTGCCGCTGACGGACGAGATCCTGGGGGGATTGCTGTTCGGGCCTGCGTCGGGCGGCCCCTGGGCCGTCGTCGGACCGACCGCAGAACAGTTCACCCGGTTCTGCGACAAGGCCGTCCTCCTCGAGACCGCGGCGGCGGCGGGCCTGGCGTCGCCCGCGTCCACCGTGGTAACGCCAGCGGGGGTGAGCGGGCCGCTCCCGCCGCTGCCCGCGTACGTGAAGGTCGTGAGCGGCCCGGATGCCGGTCGGGCGGTGCCGCGGCCCGTGCGTGTCGGCGACGCAGAGTCGTGCGAGCGGGAGGTACGCCGTCTCGTCGAGCGCGGGGAGGTGGTGCTGATCCAGGAAGAGGTCGTCGGCCGTCAGCTGCGCTTCCACTTCGTGCGCCGTCACGGCAAGATGGCGCACCTGGCAGCGCGCACCCTCGCCAACTACCCGTTCCGGGTCGGCCAGTCGACGGTTTCCCAGTTCCTGCCGAGCCCGCCGGAGCTCGTCGAGGTCAGCGTGGCCCTGCTCGAAGCGGGCGGATACGAGGGCGCAGGCGTGATCCAGTACGTCGAGCGCGGAGGCGTCTGGTACGTGCACGACGTCAACCTGCGCATGCCGTCCTCGGTCGACGCCACCATCGCCGCAGGTCTGGACATGCCGCGGTTTGCCGTCGAGATCGCCCTCGGGCGCGTTCCCGACCTCGCATCGGCTCGACCGCGGCCGCTACGCCACGTGCAGCTGAACGGGGAGGTGCTTGCGCTTCGCGACGCCCTCGGCGGCGTCTGCGTCGGCCGCTCGGCGGCGAGGATCGCCGCGGGGCTCGCAGTCGCCGTGGTCGCGCCCGGTCGGCAGCTGGCGCCGCTCGACGTCACCGATCCGCTGCCGACGCTCGCGGCCCTCACGGCGGCCCGGCGAGGCTCGCCGAGGCAGCTGCCGAGCGCGCCGGATCCCGCCCAGCCGGCGAAGAGCGCGTAGGGCACCTCCGCCGCCGCCCTCTCGGGCGGCTCTGCCGTATCAGCGCGCGGCGCGTCGATTCTCTGCGAGAACCGACAGCGGCACGTGAGCAAGGCCCGCCATCAGCCGGCGGGCGGTGCGCTCGATGCGGGCATGCACGAGGCGCGGTTCGCCCGTGAGGTCGACGACGCTCTCGATCTCGACGACCCCGCTCGGAGTCCCGATCCGGATCGGGCCCGAGGCCGCCGCGACGAGGGCGTCCGCCACGACCGTCCCGGGGATCCGCGCGGCGGCCCCGACACAGGCGGCGACCGTCGTGGCGACGGCGGGGTGAGGAACACCCATCGAGAGCCCGCGCACGACGAGACTCACGTCCGCGGCCTCGACGCGCCCGCCGCCGCGGTCGACGTACGCCGCAGGAGGATGAACGACGTAGATCTTGGGGATCGTCGGACTGTCCGCCCGCGCCCTCTCGACCCGGCGGACGAGGCCGAGCCGCACGGCGCCCGCCGCGCGGAGCGCCTCGAGGCGCTCGAGCACGACTCCGTCGAGCCGGTCGGCGAGAAGCACTTCGACGTCGAGGCCGATCTGCGAGGCCTCGACGAAGACGGTCGGGTTGCCGGCGTCGACGAGCGACACCGGGTGCCGGCGCCCGAGCGACGTGATCGTCTCGCGGCGGAGACCGGTCGGCAGCAGGCCGCGGCCCAGCGTTGCGCCGAGCCCCGTCAGCTCCATCGCCACGGACGCACCGGTTCCGGGCACGCCGGCGATCGCGGTGGTTCCGGCGGTGCGGGCCTTCGTGCCGGCGGTGAGCACGTGCGCGACGACCGTCTGGCCGCTGTTGACCACGCGGATACGGATGGACGTCGCCGGCGACCGTGGTCGCACGAGGCCCTCGTCGACGGCGAACGGCCCGACGGCGGCGAGCATGTTGCCGCAGTTGCCGACGTAGTCGATTCGCGGCTCGTCGGTGCCGACCTGACCGAAGAGGTAGTCGACGTCGGCGTCGTCGGCGCTCGACCTGGAGACGATCGCTACCTTGCTCGTCAGCGGCGTGGCGCCGCCGATGCCGTCGAGCTGGCGCGTGTCGGGGCTGCCGAACACCGCGAGGATGACCCGGTCGCGCACGAGCGGGTCGAGGGGCAGGTCGTCGGCGTGGAAGAAGACGCCCCTGCTCGTGCCGCCGCGCATGACGACGGCGGGGACAGCGAGCTGGTCGCCGTGCACGACCGCGGCGGGCCAGTGCTCCCGCAGGAGGCCCTCCGGCGGGGCGGCGGCGTCGGTGCGGCGACGCCCACCGGCCCGAGCGAGCCCGAGCCGCTCAGTCACGTGAGGAACCCCGCTGCGACGCCTCTGCGGCGCGTCGCCGTCGATCGCGTCGCGCCCCACGCGCCCGCGCCCGGATGCTCATGAGCGGCCACGTTGCTTGATCACCTGCCGGCGGCCCGCGAGCGACTTTCCGGCGCGGACCTGCCAGAAGAGCTGCAGCGCCGCCCGCGCCCGGCGCGAGGGGGCGACGACGAGGAACTCGTTGTGGAACTCCAGCTGGTTGCTCCAGCGAAGCTTGGCCGGATCGGGATTGAGCGACAGATTGAGTGTCCGCTCACGCCGCGAGATCGCCTCACGGATCGACGCCACGATCAGCGCCGTGGCCGCGCCGAGGTGCCAGTAGGCAGGATCGACGCCTGAGAACGACAGGAAGACGTCACCGTGCGCGCGCAGCACCACGCGGCCCGCGACGGGATTCGCGTCGACGTGGCAGAGGGCGACGGAGGCGTGGCCGGTAGCGGCGAGCCCCGCGGAGGCGTCGCGGGCGAACCGTGCGTAGGCTTCCTCGTCGAAGTAGTCGCTGTGCGGGAGGTGGTCGCGCATCGCCGCCCGCCTCCGGTGGAGAGCCTGGACCCGGCGCACGGCTTCCGGCACCGCCTCGCCCTCGGCGAAGACGACCTCGGAGCTCCCGTCCAGCGCCGCGAGCCGGTTCTTGCTGCGCCGGATGGCCTCCTTCAGGTTGCGCTTGAGCGCAAGCTCCTCCCAGCTCGCCGGCAGGGGCAGCAGGACGAACGGGCGAATCCCCTTGTGGGCCGCGAACACCCCTCGGCGCTGCCAGGCCTCCGGAACCCACTCGTCGTCGAACCAGCCCTGCTCGGGCGTCATCGTCAGGCCGATCCAGTCGTAGCTGCCGAGGTTCCCTACGATCACGTGCTGCACGAGGGCGCGCATCGTCGTCCGCCACCTCTCGCGCGCGACGAGGATCTCGCTCATCTCGGTGAGAGGATCTTCCGGCCGGGGGCTCCCACCGGCGACCTGGAGGCACCGCGCCCGGATGGGACCGAGCCTGTACGTCCGCTTGTAGAAGGGGGCGACGCCCATGAGCTCGCCGCCGCTCCGCGCCGTGAGGACGAGACGCCGCCGCTCGTCGCCGACGAAGTGCCGCAGCCACGAGGTGACCCAGGCGGGATGGGCGAACGGGTTCCGCGTGAGAGAGCGGCCGAAGAGCTCGAGCCACTCCGCCTCGATCCCGCGCAGCTCCTCGTCGCTGCGCAGGACGTCGAAGACATACCGCTGCGGGCCCTGACCGCTCACGAACTCGTCCTCGGGCGCTGCGCGGAGCGAGCGCGTGCCGGCGGAGACGATCTCCGGCGCGAGCGGGCCGGCCTCGCGGGCGCCGGCAGCCGTCCAGGCACGCGCGTTCGCGTCCCCTCACGGTCGGTTGATGCTCCCCCAGCGCGCGGCCGCCGCCCGATCACCCGTCTCCCCAAACGTTGCTCGGCCTTCCGCGACCGCAGCGGGCGGTCGCGCATGTCTCAGTATCGCCCTCCGGCCGGCATCTGCAACCCTGCAGCCGTGAAAGAGCCGCCAGATTACGATCGGCAGGGCCAGCTGCGATCAGCCGCGGGCTCACGCGCAGCCGAGGACGCTCTTCAGCGCCGACTTGCATACGCACCCTCGCGGCTCCGCCCGCATCGGTCCCTATCCTCGCTTCGTGGCAGACGAGTTGGAGATCGAGTTCTACGCCGACGTGAACGGGCGCGTGCCCTTTCGCGAGTGGCTCGACAAGCTCAACGAGCCGAAGCGGCTCGCGATGATCGCTGCGACCGAGCGGATTCTTGTCAAGCTTGGGCCGGGGGTATGCGGCTCGGAGTGGGGAAGGAAGCTCGGCGCTTCAATCTTCGAGTTCCGCGTCCGTCATACCCTCGAAGAGATCAAGGCGATGTTTCCCGAGCAGCCGGAACTCGGGGCGAAGGTTGCGGCCGAAGTCGTCAGTAGGCGCGGCGAGAAGGCGAAGAAGTCTCCGACCAAGATCGTCCTGCGGGCCTTCTGCCACCTTCGTCCCGGCGGCAAGATCCTGCTCATCCTCGGAGGCTACGACAAGGGCGAGGATCCGAGTCCTCGCCGGCAACAGAAGGAGATCGAGAACGCCCGGAAGCGCCTCAAGGAGCTTCAGATCAGGGAAGCGCGGGAGAAGAAGGAGGCCCAGCGCCGGGGCGAGGCGCCTCCAAAGCAGCCCTCAAGGAATCGGCGCCGGCGCCGATGATAGAGTTGCGCCGCGTATGGGGTTTACCCCATACTGTGGTTGGGCTATGACGAAGGGGGCACCAATGGCAACCACCAACTTCAAGGACTACGTCAAGAACGTCGAGGCGAACCTCAGCGAGGAGGGCCGCGCGACCCTGGACGCCTTCCGGGAGCACTACGACCTGGCCTACCAGCTCCTCGAGTTGCGGCGCGAGCACGAGCTGACACAGAAGGAACTCGCCAAGATGTCCGGGATCCCGCAAAGCGAGATCAGCCGCATAGAGCGCGGCGTCGCGAACCCCACGAAGGCCACCATTGAGGCGCTCAGTGGCGCGCTTGGTGCCCGACTCGCCCTCGTCCGCGAGCCGGCCAGCGTCGCGTAGCCATACGCGTAGCTCTGCCGTGGCTACCCGCCGTGGCAGTTCTTGTACTTCTTGCCGCAGCCGCACGGGCACTGATCGTTGCGGCTGATTTGGTTCCTGTCCCGCTTGGACTGGGCAAGCTTGGTGAGCAAGTCGAGCTGCCGGCGGTAGAAGTCGTCGAACTCCTCGACCTTGCCGCCTGTCTCCGAGAGCAGAAGGCGGGTGATCCGGCCGTAGGTGAACAATCGCTTCCTCCTGGTGCTCGGGCATGGAGATCCAGTGGGCGTACGCCATATCCTCGAACAGCGAGTGGAGTGGACACCATACTGTCGGGGCTCGGCACTAGGCTGACCGTGTGTCTTTGGTGAAATCGAAGCAGCGGGTCGCTGACCACGGGGAGGTCTTTACGCCCAAGTGGATGGTCGAGGCGATGCTCGACTTGGTGAAGGGCGAGACGGAGCGCATTGATTCCCGCTTCCTGGAGCCGGCGTGCGGGAGCGGCAACTTCCTCGTGCAGATCCTGCGGCGCAAGCTCGCCGCCGTGGAGCTCAAGTACGGTAAGTCCGACTTCGAGCGGCAGTACTATGCGCTGCTCGGGCTGATGTGCATTTACGGCATCGAGCTGCTGGCAGACAATATTGCCGAGTGCCGCGCGAATCTGCTGGAGATCCTCGCCGAGTACCTGAATTTGGATGAGTCGGCCGAACTCTACCTCGCCGCGTCCTACGTGTTGTCTCAGAACCTCGTGCACGGCGACGCGCTGACGATGCGCACCCACGACGACAGGCCCATCATCTTTGCCGAGTGGGGCTACCTGGGCAAGGGCAAATTCCAGCGGCGCGACTTCCGCCTCGACACCCTCGCTACGTCTTCGATGTTCAGTGCCGAGGGGTCGCTCTTCGCCCACCTTGCAAAGCACGAGCTCTTCACGCCGACCAAGACCTACCCGCCGATGACGGTCAGCGAACTGGCGGCCGAAGGGTCTGGCGACGTACAAGCGGAGGCGTCGGTATGAGCGGGCAGGCGACTTTCGCCCTGCGCGGGCGCAACCCGGACGTGCTGACGTGCATTGCGAACCTCTCCAACGACGAGGTGTTCACGCCGCCGGAGTTCGCGAACCGGATGCTGGATACGCTGGCCGAGGCATGGGAGGCCGGCAACGGCGGCGCGAACATCTGGGCGGACAGCAGGGTTCGGTTTCTCGATCCCTGCACCAAATCCGGCGTGTTTCTGCGCGAAATCACCAGCCGCCTCACCAAGGGGCTGGCGCAGGAGATCCCGGACCTGCCGGCGCGCGTGGACCACATCCTGACCCGGCAGGTTTTTGGCATCGGCATCACGCATCTCACGAGCCTGCTGGCGCGGCGCAGCGTGTACTGCTCGAAGCACGCCAACGGCAAGCACTCGATTGCCAGGAGCTTCCGCAGCGACGATGGGAACATCTGGTTCAAGCGGATGGAGCACACCTGGCAGGACGGCAAATGTGTCTATTGCGGCGCGAGCCAGAAGACGCTCGACCGCGGCGAAGGGCTGGAGACCCACGCCTACGCGTTCATCCACACCGACGACATCATGGCTCGGGTAACCGAGCTGTTTGGAGGCGACATGCAATTCGACGTCATCATCGGAAATCCACCGTACCAGCTGGATGACGGCGGCTACGGGACGAGCGCCGCGCCCATCTATCAGTTGTTCGTTGAGAAGGCGCTGGCGCTTGACCCACGCTACGCCGTCTTCGTGACCCCGTCGCGCTGGATGGCCGGGGGCAAGGGGCTCGACAAGTACCGCGAGCGCATGCTCTCCGACAGGCGGATGCGGCGCATCGTGGACTACCCGAAGCTCTACGAGGGCTTCCCGGGCGTGAAGATACGGGGCGGGATCTCCTACTTCCTGTGGGACCGGGAGCACAACGGCCCGTGCGAGATACAGACGATCTGGGACGGCAAGCCGACCGGGCCGGCGGTGGCGCGATACCTCGACGCCTACGACGTCCTCGTGCGCCGGAATGAAGCCGTTCCGATCTTGGAGAAGATTAGGGCCAAGGGCGAACCGACGCTCGATCGCCGCGTTTCCAGTCAAAAGCCCTTTGGGCTGCGCACGTTCTTTCACGGTAAGCCTGATCCCAAGAACATTAAGAATCCCGTCAAGCTCTTCGGATCTCAAAAAGTCAGCTACGTCAAACGCTCAGACATTCCGACGAACGTCGAATGGATCGACAAGTGGAAGGTACTCATGACGCGCGTGCAGGGCACGAGCGCTGCGATTGAGACCAAGTTCCTCAGCAAGCCGATCATCGCTGCGCCCGGCACAGCATGTACTGAGAGCTACCTCGTCGCGGGGCACTTCGACAGCGAAGACGAAGCCAAGAACTACGCCACATACCTGCGTACCCGCTTCGTTCGCTTCCTTGTGTCGCTCCGCAAGTCCACACAGGATGCGCCGAAGCATGTCTACGCTTTCGTCCCGGACCTTCCGCTGGACCAGGAGTGGACCGACGCCAAGCTCTACAAGCGCTACGGACTGACCCAGGACGAGATCGCCTTCATCGAGTCACAGGTGGCGGAGCACGACCGCGAGCTGTTCGACGAAGCAGCCCCCGACGACGATGAGTAGACCGATCGAGGACATCCTTGCCCCCAAGCCGCAAGCCAGGCCGCGCATCTACGCCTATGCGATCGACGATGCGGCGCACGCGGGGCTGCTCAAGATCGGCCAGACCACGCGCGACGTGAAGCAGCGCGTCGCCGAGCAGCTCAAGACCGCTGCCATCAGGAACTACCGGATCGAACTCGACGAGCCCGCCGAGCGCGAGGACGGCAGCATCTTCACGGACCACGAGGTGCGCGCGGCGCTCGTGCGCAAGGGTTTCGAGAACGCCGATCTGGAATGGATGCGCTGCACGGTCAAGGACGTGAAGACCGTGCTCAACGAGCTGCGTACGGGCCAGCGATTCACCGGTACGCATCACGAAACGTTCGCGATGCGCCGAGAGCAAGGCGAGGCCGTGAACAAGACGCACGCCTACTTCCACTCCATCTGGAAGGAGGACATGCACGCGGTCCCGCGCTTCCTCTGGAACGCGAAGATGCGCTTCGGCAAGACCTTCGCCACGTACCAGCTCGCCAGGAAGCTCGGCGCCAAACGGGTGCTCGTGGTCACCTTCAAGCCCGCCGTCGAGGATGCGTGGCAGACCGACCTCGAGTCCCACGTTGACTTCGATGGGTGGCAATACCTCTCCCGCAACTCCGACCACGATCCGACGGAGATCAATCACCGGAAGCCGGTCGTCTATTTCGGCTCCTTCCAGGATCTTCTCGGCCGCGATGCAGCGGGGAACATCAAGGCCAAGAACGAGTGGCTGCACCAGGTGAAGTGGGACCTCGTGGTGTTCGACGAGTACCACTTCGGTGCGTGGCGCGACACGGCCAAGGAGCTGTTCGAGGGCGAGGAGGAAGCGGTCGCCAGGAAGGAGGCGAAGATCGAATACGGCGCGGGCCTGGAAGACGTGAACGAGGACCTCACCGAACTCTCGGAGAAGGAGACCGAGTTCCTGCCCATCACCACCAAGGCGTATCTCTACCTTTCCGGCACGCCGTTCCGGGCGCTGGCCACGGGCGAGTTCATCGAGGAGCAGATCTTCAACTGGACCTACACCGACGAGCAGCGTGCCAAGGAAGAATTTGCGAGGGCGAATCCTGGCCAGCGCAACCCTTATGGCGCGCTGCCGCAGATGCGGCTGCTGACCTACCAGATGCCGGACGAGCTGGTGGCGATCGCAAGCGCCGGGGAGTTCGACGAATTCGACCTCAACGCGTTCTTCGAGGCATCAGGCACGGGTGCCTTCGCGCAGTTCAAACACAAGAACGAGGTGCAGAAGTGGCTGGACATCATCCGGAGCGGCCACATGCCCAAATCGGTCGAGCACCTGAAAACGGGCACGCGGCCGCCGTTCCCGTATTCGGACGTGCGCCTGCTGCCGTACCTGAAACATTCCTTCTGGTTTCTGCCCAACGTCGCCGCCTGTCATGCGATGGCGAACCTGCTGGCGGAGAAACACAACACGTTCTGGCATGACTACGAGGTAATCGTCGCCGCGGGTGCTTCGGCAGGCATCGGCCTGGAGGCCTTGCCGCCGGTGCGCCGGGCCATCGGCAGCGGGTTTGAGACCAAGACCATCACGCTGTCGTGCGGCAAGCTCACGACTGGCGTCACCGTGCCGCAGTGGTCCTCCATCCTGATGCTGCGCAACCTGAAGTCGCCGGAGACCTACTTCCAGGCCGCGTTCCGCGTGCAGTCGCCGTGGTCCATCAAGAACCCAAACGGCGACAACCCGAACGAGGAAGAAATCCTCAAGCCCGTCTGCTTCGTGTTCGACTTCGCGCCGACCCGAGCGCTGCGCCAGCTCTCTGAATATGGCATCGGCCTGTCGCCGAACGAGCCGAATCCGGAGAACGCGGTGAAGGACCTGGTGTCCTTCCTGCCGGTGCTGGCCTACGACGGCGCGAACATGACGCAGATCGACGCGGGCGGCATTCTCGACATCGCGATGGCGGGCACCTCGGCCACGCTGCTGGCGCGCAAGTGGGAGTCGGCGCTGCTGGTGAACGTGGACAACGACACCTTGCGCCGCGTTTTGGACAACCCAGAGGCTATGGCCGCCGTGGAGCGCATCGAGGGCTGGCGCGCGCTGGGCGACAACATCATCGAGACCATCATCAACAAGAGCGAGAAGGTCAAGGACCTCAAGAACAAGGCGAAGAACAAGGACTTGTCGGAAAAGGAGAAAAAAGAACTTTCCGACGAGGAGAAGGAATACAAGTCCAAGCGCAAGCTGGTTCAGGAGAAGCTGATCAAGTTCGCGACGCGCATCCCCGCGTTCATGTACCTGACGGACTTCCGCGAGAACACCTTGCAGGACGTGATCACCAAGCTCGAACCGGACCTGTTTCTCGCCGTGACGGGCCTGACGGTGAAGGACTTCCACCTGCTCGTGCGGCTCAAGGTGTTCAACACCGAGCAGATGAACCAGGCCGTGTTCGCGTTCCGGCGGTATGAAGACGCGTCGCTCCGATACACCGGCATCGACTCCCACCCGGGCCTTACGCACTACGGTCTATACGACACCGTGGTTGCTCGCGAAAACGCCGAAGCGGCGTGAAGCGCTGTCCGCCTGCTCGGTGTAGCCCCCGCGGCACAGGTGCAGTACGGCGCGGTAAGTGAGGGTGGCGCGGGCGAAGATGGCGAAGATCAGCAAGCGGTACAGCTTCCCGCCCGCGGCGCGGCCGCGCGGCTGGTGTGTCCAGGCGTACGCGGCAGGTTCTCGGCCACCTCGAACTGGGCGGCGAACTTCTCGCCGACGGCGTCCTTGTCCAGCTCAGCAGGCGGGGTGTCCATCGGCGCAGCGTACGCCCGTGGGCCGTACGTGATCTCGGCGGCCGGGACGCGGGGAGTGGGGAGCGGCCGTCGGCGCGCGTCCGAGAGCACGAGCGTCCCTTCGGGCGGGTTGCCGGCCGCGGCCCGGTGCCGGCCATTCGCTCGGCGTCGTCGGAAAGCGGCACGTCCCGGCGCGAGGCGTGGGACTTCGGCCGCACGAGCGGGTAGGAGCCGCTCTCGCCGAGGTGCCGGTCGAACGCGTGCCGCACGTGGACGCGGCCTGCATCTGCGCGGTCGTCGCGTACCTACCTGTGTTCGCCGACGACAACGTCGGCATCGACCGGGCCGCCGGGCCGCGTAGCTAGAACCGCTTCCGCCAGAACATCCCCAGCCATCCGGCGGACGCCCGCTTCTCGCCGCGCGCGTTCACGGACACCTTCGCCCCGCGCGGACCCGCCGACAGCGACGGCCCGCGCTTGCTCACGTTCAGCCTGAGCCCCGGCGCGACCTTGAACGACTTGCGAAACCCGAACGCCATCTCTCCTCCCTCTCCTTGTGGCTCCAGTATGCGCGTCCGGCCACGACGGCGTAACCCCTTCGGTCCGTGCATCTCAGAGGCCTGTCGCCATCCGGCGCCGTCTGGCCTGGAGTTCGTGTATCGATCCTGTGCCAGTCCGAGCTCCGAACGCGCCAGCGTCCGAGAGGGGAAAACCCCCTGTCCTGCGGGGCCATTCGCAGCAGGGGCGGCAGGACTCGAACCTGCAACCCCCGGTTTTGGAGACCGGTGCTCTGCCAATTGAGCTACGCCCCTGGGTTGCAGTGACGGAGTGTAGCCTCGGTGTCGTGCAGCGTCGTGCGCTCGCGCTCCTGTTCCTCGCCATCGCGGCGTCGCTTGCCGCGATCGCCGTGTACTCGGCGCTCGCGGGCGGGCGGGCGCTCGTCATCGCGGCGGCGGCCGCGGGCCTCGCGCTCTGGATGGGCGACCTGGCGCGCAAGGCGTGGCCGTGACCGCGGAGGCGATAGAAGAGTCTTCCGGCCGACGGCGTATTCTCTATTCCGTGTCTGTGAAGCCTGGGGGCGATACGCAGGCGCTTTGGCAGGATTTTCGGCGCACGCGCGACCGCGCGCTTCGCGATCGGCTGATCCTGACCTACGCGCCGCTCGTGAAATTCGTGGCCGGCCGCCTCGGGGCGAGCCTGCCTGCGCACGTGGACGAGCAGGATCTCGTCTCGTACGGGCTGCTCGGCCTGATCGGCGCCATCGAGCGCTTCGACCCCGACCGCGAGATCAAGTTCGAGACGTACGCGATCAGCCGCATCAAGGGCGCCATCATCGACGAGCTGCGCTCGCTCGACTGGGTGCCGCGCTCCGTGCGCACCCGCGCACGGGAGATCGAACGGGCGATCGCCGAGCTCGAGCGCTCGCTCCACCGTGCGCCCAGCGACGAGGAGATCGCCGCGAAGGTCGGCGTCACCGTCGACGAGCTCGAGGAGAGCCTGTCCGAGATCTCCCGCTCGTCGATGGCCGCTCTCGACGAGCTGTGGGCACCGTCCGGCGGCGGCGACCAAATCGCGCTCATCGACACGATCCAGGACGAGGGCGCGCCCGACCCCGAATCCTCGCTCGAGCAGTCCGAGATGCGCGAGGCGCTCGGCGAGGCGATCGCACGCCTGCCCGAGCGCGAGAAGCTCGTCGTCACCCTCTACTACTACGAGGAGCTGACGCTGCGCGAGATCGGCGAGGTGCTCGGCGTCACCGAGTCCCGCGTCTCGCAGCTGCACACGAAGGCCGTGCTGCGCCTCAAGGCACGCCTTTCGGGCGGCATGCGCGAGCCGGCCGAGACGTAGCCGCAGCGGGCAGGGTCCTGGCAGGGCGGGGCCGCGGCCGGGAGCCTCCCACACGCGCAAGCAGCGTGCCGTGCGGCCGCGCGGGATGCGCGTGGTCGCGGTGTCAGAGGTTCTAAGATCGACCAACCCCAGACATCGCGAGGAGGAACGGACGCCCATGGCCGCAATCGAGCCCGGAAAGATCCGCAACGTCGCCGTCGTCGGCCACCGTGGCACGGGCAAGACGTCCCTCGTCGAGGCGCTGCTGTACCAGACGGGCGAGGTGAACCGCCTCGGCACGATCGAAGCGGGCACGACGGTCTGCGACTGGGACGAGGACGAGCAGAAGCGGCGCATGTCGATCTCGCTGGCGCTCGCGCACACCTCCTGGCAGGGGCGCAAGATCAACCTCATCGACGCGCCCGGGGACCCGAGCTTCCAGGGCGAGTCCCACTGCGCGCTGCGCGTCGTGGAGGGAGCGCTCGTCGTCGTCAACGGCGTCATGGGGCTCGAGGTCGGCACCGCCAGGGTGAAGAGCGTCGCCGACGGGCTCGGGCTCTCCCGCGTCCTCTTCGTCAACATGCTCGACCGCGAGCGCGCCGACTTCTACCGCACGCTCGCGCAGATCCAGGAGCAGTTCTCGTCCAAGTGCGTGGCGGTGCACCTGCCGATCGGCTCCGAGCATTCGCTGCGCGGCATCGTCGACGTGCTCCACATGTGCGCCTACCTATCGCCGGACGGCGGCAGGGAGGGCGACCCCGTGCCCGTTCCGGACGACATGGCGGAGGTCGCGCAGGAGTACCGCGAGAAGCTCCTCGACGAGGTCGTCCAGACCGACGAGGCGCTCATGGAGCAATACCTCGAAGGAGGCGAGCTGGACGCGCACGCCGTCACCGCCGCCCTCAAGCTCGCGGTCACACGCGGCGAGGTGTTCCCCGTCGCCTGTGGCGTCGCCACGCAGAACCTCGGCACCCACGCGCTGCTCGACCTCATCGTCGAGGGCGTGCCGTCGCCGGGGAAGAAGGGCGCGCCGATCGAGGTCGCGGGGGCATCGACGGCCGCCTTCGTGTTCAAGACGCTCGCCGACCCGTTCGCAGGGCGCATCAACCTGTTCAGGGTGCTCAAGGGAGAGGTCGGCGCCGACTCGACGCTCGTCGATGCACGCGGCCATGCCAAGGAGCGCATGGGGACGCTGCTGCAGCTGCAGGGCAAGGAGCACACGAGTGCGAAGGAGTTCGGCGAGGGCGACATCGGCGCCGTGGCGAAGCTGAAGGACGTGCAGACCGGCGACCTGCTCAGCGACCGCGAGATCGCGGCAGAGCTGCCCGAGATCGCGTTCCCGGAGCCCGTGATGAGCTTCGCGATCACGCCGCGGACGAAGGGCGAGGAGGAGAAGGTGGCGACGGCGATCCGCCGCCTCGCGGAGGAAGACCCGACGCTGCGCCTGCGCCGCGACCCGCAGACCGGGGAGGAGATCCTCTCCGGCATGAGCCAGATGCACGTCGAGGTCGCGCTCGAGCGCGCAAAGCGGCGCTTCGGCGTCGACATCGAGCTGCATCCGCCGCGCGTGCCCTACCTCGAGACGATCCGCGCGCAGGCGCGCGCGCAGGGACGCTACAAGAAGCAGACGGGCGGCCGCGGCCAGTTCGGCGACTGCCACATCGTGATCGAGCCGATCGACGGCGGCGTCGGCTACGAGTTCGTCGACAAGATCGTCGGCGGCGTCATCCCCCAGAGCTTCCGGCCGGCGGTCGACAAGGGCATCCAGGAGGCGATGGCGCACGGCGAGCTCGCGGGCGCGCCCGTGCAGGGCGTGCGCGTCGAGCTCGTCGACGGCTCCTACCACACGGTCGACTCGTCGGAGATGGCGTTCAAGATCGCCGGCTCGATGGCGTGGAAGGAGGCCTACGCCAAGGCGAGCCCCGTGCTGCTCGAGCCGATCATGGAGCTCGAGGTGACGGTGCCCGACGAGGCGGTGGGCGCGGTCAACGGCGACCTCAACGCCCGCCGCGGGCGGCTGCACGGGATGGAGCCGGCCGGCGGCATGACGACGATCAAGGCCGAGGTGCCGCTTGCCGAGCTGCTCACGTACGCGCAGTCGCTGACGTCGATGACCGGGGGCCGCGGAGAGTACGCGATGCACTTCCTCCGCTACGAGGAGGTGCCCGCGCACGTCGCCCAGAAGGTGATCGAGGAGACGCGCAAGGCCCGCGAGGCGGCGGGCGCCGCATAGGCCACGCGCGCCGCAGAGCGGGCGCGTGGTGGAAATCCCCTGCAAGCAGGCTATAGTGGGCGGCCCATGCGGGTGATCAAGACGACGGCGGCGCGGACGTGCGCCATCTGCGAGCGGACGCTCCTGCAGGGCGAGCACGCGCTGCGCTTCTCGCCCGACGGGCACCGCTTCGTCGACGTCTGCCCGCTCTGCCCGGACATCGCGCTCGACTACGGCTGGGTGCGCGAAGGCGTGAGCGTGTCGCCGACGCTGCAGCAGCTGCCGCGCCGGCGCCGGCAGAAGTCGTTGTGGCAGACGCTGCTCGGCGCCCGCGAGGAGCGGGTCGAGCCCGTCGTGTCCGAGCCGACCCTGCGCCGGCTCGGGGACGAGGAGATGGCCCTCGTCGAGGCCGCCGAGCTGTTCAACCAGACGCAGTTCCGCCGCACGGTGGCCGGCGTCGCCAAGGCGCTCGGCGAGCCGCGCGTCTCGATCGTGCCGCTCTCGGGCGTCAACAGCGAGATGGTGCTCACGTTCGCCTGGGAGATCTCGTGGTACCAGTATCGTGTCTCGCCGGAAGCGCCGCAGCCGGTGCGGGTCGCCGAGCGCGGGCAGGACATCGCCGATCTCGCCCTGAGCTACCAGGAGTGGAACGCGACGGCGACCGAGGACGGCCGCGTCGTGCCGAGCATCGAGCGTCTCTAGGAGTCGCTCGGCCCGCGCTCGCCGCGAGAGCGCCCGTACACTGCGGCGCATGGCAACCACCCGGGAGAGAGCAGGCAAGAATTTCATCGGCGGCGCGTGGGTCGACGCCGCCTCGGGCGAGACGTTCGAGTCCCTCGTCCCCGCCACCGGCGAGAGCCTGGGCGCGTTCCCGCGCTCGAGCGCGGAGGACGTCGACCGCGCGGTCGCCGCGGCGAAGGAGGCGTTCGCCGACTGGCGCCTCGTGCCGGCCCCGCAGCGCGGCACCATCCTGCTGCGCTTCGCGCAGCTGCTCGAGCGCGACAAGGCGGAGCTGAGCGAGCTGATGAGCCGCGAGATGGGGAAGGTGCTCGCGGAGGCCGGCGGCGACGTCCAGGAAGCGATCGACATGTCGATCTACATGGCCGGCGAGGGGCGTCGCATGTTCGGCCACACGACGCCGTCGGAGCTGCGCGACAAGTTCCAGATGTCGGTGCGGAACCCGGTCGGCGTCGTCGGGGCGATCACGCCGTGGAACTTCCCGATCGCGATCCCGGCCTGGAAGCTGGCGCCGGCGCTCGTGTGCGGCAACACGGTGGTGCTCAAGCCCGCGGAGGACACGCCGCTGCTCGCCGAGCGCCTCGTCGAGCTGCTCGCGGAGGCGGGCGTCCCCGCGGGCGTCGTCAACCTCGTGCACGGCTTCGGCGAGGAGGCCGGCGACCGGCTCGTCAGGCACCCGGACGTGCCGGTGATCACCTTCACCGGCTCGCGCGAGACGGGCGTGCTCGTGACGAGGAACGCGGCCGACATGCTCAAGCACGTGCACCTCGAGCTCGGCGGCAAGAACGGCATCATCGTCATGGACGACGCCGACCTCGACCTCGCCGTCGAGGGCATCGTGTGGTCGGCGTTCGGCACCAGCGGGCAGCGCTGCACCGCCGCGAGCCGCGTAATCGTGCACGAGCACGTCGCCGACGAGCTCGCCGGGCGCCTCGTCGAACGCGCCGAGAAGATGCGCATCGGCCCCGGCTGGGATCCCTCCACCGACCTCGGCCCCGTCATCAACGCCGCCGCGCTCGAGAAGATCGACGCCTACTCGAGGATCGGCGTCGACGAGGGCGCCGACCTGCTCACCGGCGGCGAGCGCGCGAGCGACGGAGATCTCGCCCGCGGCTTCTACTACCGGCCGACGATCTTCGCCCGTGTCGACCCGCGGATGCGGATCGCGCAGGAGGAGATCTTCGGGCCGACGACCGCGCTCATCCCCGTGCGGAGCTTCGAGGAGGCGATCGCGGTGACGAACGGCATCCGCTACGGCCTCTCGTCGTCGATCTTCACCCGCGACGTCAACCGCGCCTTCCGCGCCATGCGCGACCTGCAGACGGGCATCACCTACATCAACGCGGGCACGACGGGGGCCGAGGTGCACCTGCCGTTCGGCGGCACGAAGGACACCGGCAACGGCCACCGCGAGGCGGGCCAGGCGGCGCTCGACGTGTTCACGGAGTGGAAGTCGATCTACGTCGACTACTCCGGCCGGCTGCAGCGGGCGCAGATCGACAACGCGTGAGGGGAGGGGCGCGTCTCCGACGGCGCGCCCGAGCCCGCAGAGCGCTGCGACCACGATCGCGCTCCCGCTAGGTTGTCGCTCGATGCGGGCACGCCTCTACACCGACGGCGGCGCGCGCGGCAACCCGGGGCCCGCCGCGGCCGCGTTCGTGCTCGAGGCAGAGGACGGCGCCGTGCTCGACGCGCGCGGCGAGGCGATCGGCGTGCAGACGAACAACGTCGCCGAGTACACGGCGCTGCTCAACGGCCTGCGCCGCGCCGCCGAGCTGGGGCTCACGGAGGTCGAGGTCGTCTCCGACTCGGAGTTGATGGTCAAGCAGATGCGCGGCGAGTACAAGGTCAAGAACGCCGCCCTGCGGGCGCTGTCGCTGGAGGCGGCCCGCCTCGCTCGCGCCGTCGGCTCGGTCACCTACACGGCCGTGCGGCGCGAGCACAACGTGCTCGCCGACCAGCTCGTCAACGAGGCGCTCGACGCTAGTCGGCCTCCCGGCGCACGCCCAGGATGACGATGTAGCGACGCTCGACGCTGATGCGGCCGTCGGCGCGCCGGCTCTCCTCCATCAGGGCGACCATGTCGCGGTCGAGCCGAGCGCGGCGCTCCTCGTCGAGCGACCACCACAGCGTGTGCGTGGGGCCGTAGTTGTCGCGGAAGACGGCCCACATCTGCTCGGCGCTGTCGCCCTCGTAGCGGGAGTCGAGCTCGACGAACTCGAGCTCGAACCAGCGGCCGAGCATGCGCTCGGCGTAGGCCTCGTCGCCCCACTGGAACGGCGATCCGGCCCCGTCGGGCGGCGGCGGCAGGAACGGCGCCATCGTCCTGAACATGGCGCCGACGCCACTCTCCGCGCGCCAGGCGGTGAGGCCGAGGCGCCCGCCCGGACGGCAGACGCGGGCGAGCTCGGCTGCGACGCGCGCATGGTCGGGCGCGAAGATGACGCCCACACCGGAGGAGACGACGTCGAAGCTCGCGTCGGGATACGGGAGGCTCTCGCAGTCGGCCACCTCCAAGGTGATATCCAGGCCTGCCTCCGCCGCCCGCCGCCGCGCCGCCTCCACGAGCGCCGGGGCGAGGTCAGACCCCGTCACCTCGGCGCCGCCGCGCGCAGCTCTGAACGCCACGTCGCCCGCTCCGCAGGCGAGGTCGAGCCAGCGCTCGCCCGGTCGCGGGCCGAGCCGCTCCGCGAGCTCGTCGTGCGTGTCGGCGATCGTCTCCGCGATGTTCTCGAACGGGGCCGAGCTCCACACCTCCGCGTGCCGTTGCTTGAGCTGCTCGAACGCCATCTCCGTCTCCTCTTCTCGTTGCGGAAGGCACGATCCTACTGCGTCGCGGCGCCGGCCGTTGCCGCCGCGACCCGGCTCGGCTAAGGTGGAGTGGATGCAGTGCGCGCGCCGACCCTCTCCGCATGCCGATCTCGGCCTGCCGGCGCTCGCCCTCCTCCTTCCCCGCTAAGGGGATGCGAGCGACGACATACCCGTGCCCGTGCACCCGCACACAGCGGGAGAAGTCCGCCCCGAGGAGGAGTTGAGCCCGATGCCGATGCCGTTCCACAAGTACCGCCCCTACGAGACCGTCGACCTGCCCGACCGCACCTGGCCGGACGTCGTTCTCGAGCGCGCCCCGATCTGGTGCTCCACCGACCTGCGCGACGGCAACCAGGCGCTCGTCAACCCGATGGACAGCGCGCGCAAGCGCCGCTTCTTCGACCTGCTGCTCGCGCTCGGCGTGAAGGAGATCGAGGTCGGCTTCCCGTCGGCTTCGAAGACCGACTTCGACTTCACGCGGTCGCTCGTCGAGGAGGGGCTGATCCCGGACGACGTCACGGTCGCCGTGCTCACGCAGGCGCGGCCCGAGCTGATCGAGCGCACCTACGAGGCGATCGACGGGGCGCGGCGGGCGATCGTGCACCTCTACAACTCGACCTCCGTGACCCAGCGCCGCGTCGTGTTCCGGCTCGACCGGGACGGCGTCACCGACCTCGCCGTGCGGGGAACGGCGCTCTGCAAGGAGCTCGCGGCGGCGACGGCGACGGAGATCGTGTTCCAGTACTCGCCCGAGAGCTTCCACCACACCGAGCTCGACTACGCGCTCGAGGTGTGCGAGGCCGTCGCGGCGGAGTGGGGGCCGACGCCGGAGCAGAAGATGATCGTCAACCTGCCGACGACGGTGGAGCAGTTCCCACCGAACGTGTACGCCGACCGGGTGGAATGGTTCGGCCGGCACTTCTCCCACCGCGACGCGGCGATCCTCTCCGTCCACCCCCACAACGACCGCGGCACCGCCGTGGCGACGGCGGAGCTCGGCCTGATGGCGGGCGCCGAGCGCGTGGAGGGGACGCTGTTCGGGAACGGCGAGCGCACGGGGAACGTCGACCTCGTCACGATCGCGCTCAACCTGTTCACGCAGGGCGTCGACCCCCGGCTCGACCTCTCTCGCATCGACGAGGCAAAGGCGATCGTGGAAGAGTGCAACGAGCTGCCCGTGCACCCGCGCCACCCGTACGCGGGCGAGCTCGTCTACACGGCGTTCTCCGGCTCGCACCAGGACGCGATCAAGAAGGGCATGGACGCGCAGGAGCGGTCGGGATCGGAGGTCTGGGACGTGCCGTACCTCGCCATCGATCCGAAGGACGTCGGGCGCAGCTACGAAGCGATCATCCGCGTCAACTCGCAGTCGGGCAAGGGCGGTGTCGCCTACCTGATGGAGTCGGAGCATCACCTCGAGCTCCCGCGCGGGCTCCAGGTCGACTTCGCGCGCACGGTGCAGCAGATCACCGACGCGCGCGGCGGCGAGCTCACGGCAGACGAGCTGATGGATGCGTTCCGCGCCCACTACCTCGACCACGTGCGCCCGTACGAGCTCCTCGCCTACACGCATGCGAGCGAGGAGGACGCCGACCAGATCGCGGCGCGCGTGCGCGTGGACGGCGAGGAGCGGGTGATCGAAGGCGAGGGCAGCGGCCCCGTCGCCGCGCTCGTGAACGCGTTCGCGCAGGCGTTCGGCGTGTCGATCTCGATCCGCCACTACCACGAGCACGCGATGGCCGCGAGCGCCGACGCCAAGGCCGCGGCGTACGTCGAGGCGGACGTGGACGACGAGGCGTTCTGGGGCGTCGGCGTGCACGGCTCGATCCTGACCGCGTCGCTGCGGGCCGTCGTCAACGCCGTCAACCGCGCGGTCGCGGCCCGGAAAGCCGCACAGGCGGCGGTGGAGGCCTTCGAGTCGGCCTGACCCGACCTGCCCGGAGCCGACATCGCGCCGGGCGTCGTCGTTCACGACGGCATGACGAAGGCGGAGGGCGGGGCCGGCCGCGGCCCCAAGCCGATACCCGGCGCATCCTGTTCGCCGCCGGATCGGGTTCGACTCCGGCGCGCCGGGCCTCCCGCTCGTCGCGCGAGCCGCTGCGCCGAGCCGTCGCTATAATCGCGCTCCCACGCGGATGTAGCTCAGTTGGTAGAGCGTCTGCTTGCCATGCAGAAGGTCGTGGGTTCGAGTCCCATCATCCGCTTCGAGAAGCCCCGTATTTGCGGGGCTTCTTTGTCTTTGCGGGCCGTTTGTCGGAAGCGCGTTTGGGACGTACGAACAAGAGCCGGCCTTCGTTAGCCCGGATCGTTCGATAGGCGGGTGAGGCCGCGTTCGGGCGGCGCCCTCGGCCGGTCGGGCGAGCAGTGTGCTCTCGCGGGTTGGGCGCTCGGCACTCGTGGGTTGGTTGAGCAGGCGCGAGGCCGTCGGGGCGGCGTTCGCGAGCAGGCCGAGGCCCCGTTGTCCTGCTGGGTCAGTGTGCGAACGCGACTGGCTGCGGCCTATGGTGCCTGCGGGCCTATGGTGCCTGCGGGAGCGCGCGCAGGCGCGCGAACGCCTCGACGAGCTCGTTGCCCCAGGCCCAGCCGCGGGGGAGGTGGAGGCGCAGCCGCCGAGCGTGGCGGGTGAGCCGGCCGGCGACGTGGAGGAGCCGGTAGCGCAGCCGCTTCGGCTCGCAGCGGGCGAGTTCGCCGCTGAGCAGGAGCCGCTGCGTCCAGGCGAGCAGATCCTGCGCGCAGAGGACGAGCTCGAGCCAGGCCGTGTTGGCGGCGAACGCGCGGAAGGGGAGGTTGCGCAGCCCGGTGTCCTTGCCGCAGCGGATCCGGTCCTCGACCACGGCGTGCTGGCGGTGGAGCTGCTCGAGCCGCTCGATCCTCCTGCCCTGCTGGTTGGTGATGAAGACCTGGAAGCGGTAACCGTTGTCGTCGGTGAAGGAGAGCTGCGCGCCCGGGTGCGGCCGCTCCCGGCGGCAGATCGCCCGCGTGCCGGCCGGCCAGCCGTTGCCCTCCAGGTCGAGGGCGAGCTCGGCCACGGCCGCCCCCTCGCGCTGCTCGCCCGCCTGGGTGAGCGCCGGCCGCCAGGCCTGCTCGGGCACGGCGAGGATCGCCTCCCTGACCGGCTCGGTCAGGTCGAAGCCGACCGAGAAGCGGAAGCCGCGCTCGACGACGTGGTCGAGGAAGGCGTGGGTCGCCCCGCCGGAGTCGGCCCGCACCAACAGCCCCGGCCCGACCGCCCCCTCGGGCAGCTGCGCCAGCGCGAGGTCGAGCACCGCGACGTGGTCAGCGGCCGTGTTGGCGCCCGCGTTGCCGGGCCGCAACACACCCGCCCGCGCCTCGTCCGTCTCCGCCTCGTAGCAGAGCAGCGGATGGAAGCCGAAGCCGTGCTTGTAGTTGCCGGCCGCCTGCTCCTTGTCGGAGTGGGCGGTGATCAGCGTCGCGTCGAGGTCGAGGACGACACGCCGCGGCGCCCCGGCCAGCTCCCAGACGTGCGCCCGCGCCTTCGCCCGCGCCTGGCGCACCGCCACCAGCCGCTGCGGGTCGAGCGCGGCGAGCGCCCGCCAGGCGGTGGCATCGGAGGCGACCTCGCCGAACAGGGCCGGCTGGTCGCGCAGCGCGCTCAGGTCGGCCAGGCAGTCGCCGCCATCGGCGAGCATCACCGCCAGATCACACAGCGTCCGGCCGGGATCGTGGCGCGAGCGACGCTGGCGCACACCCACCATCGCCTGCGCGAGCGCCCCGGCCAGACCGACCCGGTCAGCGAGCCCGGCGAGGACGGCGGTACCTGCCCGCGAGGTCAAACGGTCGGCGTCCGCCACGATTTGTACGCTCTCAACCAGCTCCGTACGCTTCACCTGCATGGTGATCCTCCTGGGCAGGGAGATGGGGCTTCGACACCTCCAATCCTCCCTGCCCAGGCGCACATCACCCGACCGCGAGAGCGCACGGCCCGACCTGCAAATGAACGACCCGGGCTAGGCTGAGGCCGGAGTTGCTTCCGGTGCGGTCAGTTGCGCCATGATGGCACCTCCGTCGAGCCACACGTTCTCGCGCGAGATCCGGTCGTCCTTGAACTCCCAGACGTGCAGCATCCGGAACGAGATCTCGCGGCCGTGGCCGGGGACCCCGAGGAACTCGCCGGTGACGGGGCCGTGCCATTGGTGCTCGATGACGCAGAAGTCCTCGCCGTACCACGTGCGGTTGACGTCCATCCGCTCCGTCTTGATGTTCTGGGTGAGGAACTGGTAGAAGCCGCGAGCCGCCTCGACGCCGGTCAGCGGTCCAGAGGGCATGCCGACGACATCGTGCACGACGTCGTCTGTGTACATTGCGACGCAACCTACGGGATCGCCGGCCTTCTCGGCGGCGAGGTGTTCCCCGATCAGCCTGTCCATCTCGCTGCGTTCCATGTGACCTCCTGCTAGGTTTAGTACGTGACGCGTACTACATATAGTACGTCGACCGTACGAGCAGTGTCAACAACCCCTGCTATGCAGCAGCGGGCGCCCAGCCTCGTCGGTCGACTTCGTGTCGCCTACGACCTCGCCCGCGACGAGATGCTCGCCCTCGTCCGCGAGGCCGGCCACCCGGATGTCACCGGGGCGATGATCACCCTCTTCCGGCTCACCGGCATTGACCAGCGCCGACCGGGTGAGATCGCGGCGACCGCACGCCTGTCAAAGCAGGCGACCAATGACTTTCTGAGGGAACTCGAGCGGTTACGCTACGTCGAGCGCCATCCCGACCCGTCCGACGGCCGCGCGCGCATCATGAAACTCACCAAACGCGGCCACGAACTCGACGCAGCCGTCTGGGCAGCCGGTCGCAACGTCGAGCGATCGTGGGCGGCGCGCATCGACCGCAAGCGCATGGCTACCTTCAATGAGGTGCTCGACGAGCTCATCGCCGGGCACGACCGAGATTGAAGCTCGCGCGCCGGGCGACGTCCCCCCGGCTGCGACGCGCGCGGGCCGAGTCTCTCGCAGCCGTCCTCAGCGCGCCACGCGATTCACGCAGCGCTGAGGGGCTGCTTAGCCGGTAGCTCGAGCGCCTTGGACTCGGTGGCGGCGTGCTTCGCCGTAGAGCGGCTCGGGGGCCATGTCTAGGCCGCCGGACCAGGTAGCCGTCCCCGCCTCCGGATCGGACCTCGACCCGTGCGAACTCAGCCGGATCGTTGAGCGGCTCGAAGACGCCGCGCCACTCGCGACCGGCGAAGTCGACATCCCCGACCGTGCCGTCCTCGAACGTGAGCCGGAGGCGGTACTCACCGAGGACATCGACTCCCGTGATGTCGACCATCTG
Organism: Gaiella occulta; assembly: GCF_003351045.1. Taxonomy (GTDB): domain Bacteria; phylum Actinomycetota; class Thermoleophilia; order Gaiellales; family Gaiellaceae; genus Gaiella; species Gaiella occulta. Next base: position 411,191 of record NZ_QQZY01000002.1, on the reverse strand, counting down.
GTCCACACCCACATCTCACGGCGGCGGGTCGATCGGCTCGAGCGGGCTCTTCGCGTCGAGCCCGCTCCCAGTTTCCGAGCAACTCCTCTCGATGGAGTGCAGCCCACTCGACGACCAAAGCCAGCGCCCGGTGCGGCAGCGACCCAAGCGACGAGCTCGCCGTCGAGCCCGATCGACGCGGCGTGATCCGCGTAGCGGGCATGGAAATGCGGCCGAGCGTGTGCTCCCCCAGTCCTCGTCGCTGTGTCGCCCGCTGGCGCGAACCTTGAAGACGAGCCCGGGGTCGACGCCCTCGACGACGCGATTCTCGCGAGCGATGGCGCCTGCGCGCTCGAGCTGTCGCCCGAGCCGCTCGCCATGGCGGCGAGGGTTACGCGCGGGTTGAGGGCCGCCCGCCGAGCCTTGGGGTCCGTCTGAAGAAGGATCTGGGATGTTCGGTGTAAGTCCTGTTGTCTATTTTGTTAATCATTGATCTCGATTCGTCCTTCGAATGTCACTGCGAACGCGTTGAGGGCGGGCTTCCATCGGTTGATCCAGCGTCGTTGGCCTCGTCCCGTAGGGTCGAGGCTGCGGACGGCGGTTACGACGTCGCAGACGTCGGGTCCGCCGACGACGGCGCGTCGTCCGGCCGGGGCGTCGCGGAAGATGACCCCCGGTGGCGGTCGAGGCGCATTCCCTCGTCGATGTAGCGTTGGGCAAGCCGGACGATCGGCTCACTGCTCTGCACGCTTCGCGCGCGGAGGGCTCGAGGTGCCGCGGATTCGAGGCGTATCGGTTGCCTGCCCCTACGCGGGAGCGCGCGTGGCGGCCGAGAGGACGAGCCGCGCGGACGCGACGAACGCGAGCGTGAGCACGAGCGTGGTGGCGAGGAACGCGAGCTGCCGCGGCTCGTCGAGGCGGCCGAGCGCGGCGGCGCGCACGGCCACCCCGGCCGGGATCCCGACCGCCCACGTGAGGAGCAGTGCCCGCACGGTGCGCGCGCGGTAGAGCCGCGTCAGCGCGGCGGCCGCGAACCAGCCGGCGAGCAGCGGCACCACGTCTTCGGCCACCGCGCGCAGCGACACAGCGCCCGTGTGGGAGACGATCCCCGCCGCCGCGAACGCCACGATCGCCAGCGTGTCGGCGGCCGCGAGCGTGGCCGGGCGCAGCGGGGGAGAGAGGGACAGGCGCACACGTCCACCGTAGTCGCAGAGCATCGGTGAGCTCGGCGAGGTGCCGGCCGTCTGCGTGCTCGACGTTCCGTCAGCGCCTGTCGATGAGCTCGAGCAGGGCCGACGCGATCTGCTCCGGCGTCGCGGGGCAGCCCGGGATGCGCAGGTCGACGGGGAGCACCGACTCGACGGGCCCCACGATCTCGTCGTCGCAGCCGAGCACGCTCACGCCGAGGGCGCAGTCGCCGAGCGCCGCCACGCGCCGCGGCTCCGGCATCGCCGCGTAGGCGGTCAGCAGCGCCTCGCGCATGCGGGTCGTGACGGGGCCGGTGACGAGCAGGACGTCGGCGTGGCGCGGGGAGGCGACGATGCCGATGCCGAAGCGCGACAGGTCGACGGTGGGGCTCTGCAGCAGCGTCAGCTCGTGCTCGCAGCCGTTGCAGGAACCACAGTCGACGTGCCGGACGGCGAGCGAGCGGCCGCGGGCCGCGGCCGGGAGGCCGGTCGTGCGGCGGAGGCTGCGCAGATCTCTGAGCAGGGCCAGCATCAGCGGTCGGCGCAGGCGTAGCAGAGCTCGAAGCTCTTGTTGATGAGCGGGAAGTCGGGGAGCAGGTTGTGCGCCGCCGCGTGGGCGACCGCGGGCCAGTTCGCGTACGAGCCGGTGCGCAGCCGCAGACGTCCGATGCGGTCGCCGTCACGCTCGACGACGCACGAGGTCACCCCGCGCGCGCTCTCCACGCGGCCGACGCCGATCGCCGAGCCCGTGCCGCCGGGGCGGGCCGCGGCCGGCCGCACCGGCTCGGCAAGCAGGCGATCGAGGATGTCGAGACAGGGCAGCAGCTCGAGCGCGCGCTGCTCGAGGCGCGCCTGGACGTCGCCCGCCTGGCGCCGCAGTGCTGCGGGCGCGAAGCCGTCGTAGGCGAGACGCGGGCTCGTCGTGCGCGCATCCTCGGCGAGGCCGGCCGCGCGTGCCGCCGGGCCGACGACCCCGAGCGTGCGTGCGGCCTCCGCGTCGACGACGCCGATGTCGGGCATGCGGTCCATGAACGATCCGTTGAAGAGGAGCTCCCGCCACGCCCGTGACGACTCCGCGCGGATGCGGGCAAGCGTCTCCCGCGCGTCGGCGACCGCGTGCGCGTCGAGGTCGAGCGCGCTGCCGCCGACGGCGACGGAGCCGAACAGGAAGCGATGCCCGGTGAGCCGTGCGTTGAGCCTGCGGGCGTCGTCGACGAGCGCCGCGAAGCGGGTGTTGCCGGCAGCGAGCCCGACGCCCGCGCAGACGGCGCCGATGTCGTTGAGCGTGTTCCAGACGCGCTCGAGCTCGAGCAGGATCGTCCGCGCCCGCGCGAGCTCGGGCGTCGGCGTCAGTCCGAGCAGCTCCTCGCACGCGTGCGCGTAGGCGACGGCGTTCGTCACCCAGCAGGCGGCGCAGGCGCGCGACGCGACACGGAGCCCGTCGGCGAGCGGGAGCCCCTCCGCTGCGCGCTCGAGCCCGCGGTGCTTGTAGAACAGGCGCACGTCGACGTGCAGGATCCGATCGCCGACGACGTGGAAGCGGAAGTGGCCCGACTCGATCACGCCTGCGTGGATCGGTCCCACCGCGACCTGATAGGGATCTGGGCCGCGTACCGGCGTCGCAAAGCGCTCGAGCGGCACGTCGTGGTCGACGAGTGGGCGTAGCGGCTCGTGGCCGTCGAAGCCGACACCGTAGAGGTCGTGCGCCTCGCGCTCGTCCCATCCGGCGGCGGGAGCGAGGTCGACGATCGTCGGCACCGTTCCCTCGTGCGCGGCGACGCTCTCGATGCGGGTCTCGCCGGCGGGGCAGACGAGCAGCGCGTGCACCACCGGGCCGTCTGCGGCGGCCGTGGCGTGGAGGCCGGCGAAGCGCCAGCCGTCCGCGAGCGCCGCCGCGACCGCCTCGCGATAGGCCTTGCCGCCGAGAAGCGCCGTTGTCATGCGAGCCCCCGCAGGAGACCGTCGACGATAGCCGAGCCCGGCAGCCACACCGCGACGGCGGTGAGTGCGAGCAGCGCCGCCGCCGCGACGGCCGTGAGCGCGACGACCGGGGCGAGCCCGGGCGCGATGCGGCGGTCGCGCCGCCGCGCCTTGCCGATCACGGTCTCGACGAGGGCGTGGGCGAGGCCGAGGAAGCCGAGCGCGAGCAGGATGGCTGCCCCTCCCGCTGCCCACGGACGTCCCACCTGGAAGCCTCCCGCCACGATCAGCACCTCGCTGACGAAGAGCGGCGACGGCGGCAGCCCGGCGAGCGCGCCCAGCGAGATGCCGAGCGAGGCTCCGAGCGCCGGCTGCGTACGCCCGATCCCGCCCGCGGCGTGGCCGGCCGCGCGCGGCTCGTGCCCGAGCAGCGGCGTCGCGGCGTAGAAGCCGAGCGCCTTCGCGAGCGCGTGCCCGGCGATGTGGACAGCGACCCCTGCCAGCGCGAGCGGCCCGCCGAAGCCGATCCCGAGCGCGATCACACCCATGTGCTCGAGGCTCGAGTACGCGAGCAGACGCTTCCACGCCTGCGCCCGCCACAGGAACGGCACCGCGACGGCGAGCGAGAGCAGCCCGAACGCGACGAGCACGCCGCCGCCGGTGCCCGCGCCGATCGTCGGGGCGAGCGCCTGCTGCGAGCGCCATGCGACGAGCAGCACCGCCGGCAGGAGCGCCGCCGAGAGAAGCGCCGACACCGGGGCGGGCGCCTCCGAGTGCGCGTCCGGCAGCCAGTTGTGGACGGGCGCCCAGCCGATCTTCGCCGCGAGCCCCGCGAGCAGCAGCACGTAGGCGACGAGTGTGACATCCGGTTCGAGCGTCGCGTGCGGGAGCGAGCGCCAGGTGAGCGTCTCCAGCCCGCCGCCGCCGGCGGCCGCCCCGAGCACGACGATGCCGAGCAGGGCCACGCCGAGGCCGAGCGAGGTCAGGATGAGGTACTTCCATCCGGCCTCGAGGGCGCGGGGACGGCCGCTGAAGCCGACGAGGAGCGCCGACGCCGCGGTCGTCGCCTCGATCGCGAGCCAGGCGGCGCCGAGGTTGCCCGCGAGCGGGACGGCGAGCAGGACGGCCCAGAACGCGAACAGCGTCGCCCAGTAGACGCGCTCGGCCCGGTCTGCACGGAAGAGCGATCCCCGCCGGCCGGCGAGGAACGGAGGAGAGACGAGCGCGCTCGCGAGCCCGACGACGCCGATCACGCCGACGAGCAGCCCGCCCGCCGCGTCGACGACGAGCCACCGTCCCAGCACCCGCTGCCCGGGAGTCGCGAGCGCGACGGCGGAGAGCGCCGCCGCGGCCGCGGCGGTGACGATCGCGGCCGCGACGCAGGTGCGTGCGAGCAGGCGGCGCGGCGCCGCCGCGACCGCGGCGATCCCGAGAAGCGGCGCGGCGAGCACCGCGGCAGCGAGCCACTCGCGGCTAGTCACGCAGGCTCCTCAGCACCGCGGAGTCGCCGGCGCCGAACTCGGCGAAGATGCGGTCGTGGAACACGCCCGCGACGAGGGCGACGAGCAGCAGGTCGACCGCGACGCCTATCTCGATCGCGAGAGACGACGTGCCCGGCAGCGAGAGCGCCGCGAGCGCGAGCCCGTTCTCGACGAGGACGATGCCCAGCACCTGGAAGAGCGTCGCCCGGCGCGTCGCCGCGGTCACGAGCCCGATCGCCACGAGGGCGAGCGTGGCCCGCTCCGCCTGCTGCGAGTCGAGCCCGATCGTCGGGACGAGCCAGATCAGCGCCAGCACGAGCACGACCGCCGCCGCGGCGCGGGCGAGCGGCGCGACACCGGCTCGCACCGGCCGCGTCTCCCGCGTGCGGCGGACGAGGAACAGGAACAGCCCGGCGAGCAGGAGGCCGCGCAGTGCCAGCGCCCCGGCGGCCGGCGCCGCCTCGCCCGAGACGCCGTCGCGCAGGGCCGAGGCACCGAGCAGGAGCGCCTGCGCGGTGACGAGCCCGACCGCGACCGACCGCCTGCGGACGACGACGACGCCGATGCCGAGCGCGACGAGGGCCCATGCGAGACCTCCGCTCACGTGCCCTCCACGAGCCGGGTGACGATGCCGAGCAGCGCCATGGCCGCGCCGACGCCGATGAGGCGCGGCACGAGCAGGATGCGCATCTTGGCGAGCAGCGTCTCCGTGACGGAGAGCACGCCGCAGAGGAGCGCGAGCGAGAGCGGCAGCAGCACGAGCTGCCACCACGTGCCCCGCGGATGGGGCAGGAACACCTCCGCGGCGAGCACGAGCACGATCCAGTGCCGGGCGGCCACGGCCCACTGCAAGAGCGCCTGGTCGCGCCCGCCGAACTCGAGCACGGGCCCCTCGTGGATCATCGTCAGCTCGAGGTGGGTGTCCGGGTTGTCGACCGGCTGCCGTCCCGTCTCGGCGATCACGACGAGCAGGAACGCAGCGGCGCCGAGCGCGAGAGCAGGCGTCGACCACGGCTCGAAGCCGGCGTTGCCCGCGACGACGCCGCGCAGGTCGGTCGTGCCGGCGACGAGCGCCGCGACGGCGAGCGAGAGCACGAGCGCCGCCTCCACGAACACCGACAGCGTCAGGTCACGGCTCGCGCCCTGGAGCGCGAACCCGTTGGAGACGTCCCAGGCGGCCGCGCAGACGGCGAGCCGCGCGAGCGCGAGCAGGCCCGCGAGCGCGAGCGCGTCGTGGCCGACGCCGAAGCCGGGCGCGCGGTCGGCGGCGGGGACGAGCAGGATCGCCGCCCCCGTCGCCGCCGCGACGAGCACGGGGGCGAGGCGATACACGATCGTCGACCCGTCGACGTCGACGGCGCTCTTGCCCCACAGGCGCCGCAGCTCGCGGTACGGCTGCAGCGGCCCGGGTCCGCGGCGCCCCTGCAGCAGGGCCTTCCCCTGCTGCGTCAACCCGACGAGCAGCGGTGCCGCGGCGACGCCGCCGACGACCTGCTCCATCCCCGCCACGACCGTCTGCGCGGTCATCCGATCACCCCGATGCGCACGGCGATCAGCAGTGCGACGACGAGGGCGACGAGGTAGGTGACGTAGGTGCCGAGCCGGCCGCTCTGCAGGCGGCGTGCAAATGCCGCGGCGACGAGGGCGCCGTCCGTGACCGGCCGGTAGAGGTGGATGTCGATCAGGTGGGGAACGCGGCCGCTGTAGGACACCTCCTGGACGACGCCTCGGCGCTGCGTCACCTCGATCTCGCGCTCGGGCCGCAGCACCGCCTCGAGGACGAGCCGCAGCGGCTTCGTGAAGCCGGCGCTCGTCCACAGAAGCTGTGGCTCGACGGCCTGGCCGCTCGCCCACGTCGGGCTCGGGGCGGCGCGCCGCTCTCCGCGCAGACGCCACAGCAGGCCGCCGAGGCCGGCGACGACGACGAGCAGGCCGAGCGTGGGAAGCCCGCCCGTCCCCGGCAGCGACAGTCCTGCGCGGGCCGGCAGGTCGCCGCCCCACGGCGCGAGGCCCGTGAGACGGGAGAAGAGCAGACCGGGCACGGCGCCGAGGACGACCGTGACCGCGGCGAGCGCGACGAGCGGCAGCCGCATCGCCACCGGGGGCTCCACCGCCTCCGCGCACGCCGACCGGCGTGGCGGCCCGAGCAGCACGAGCCCGATCACCTTCACGAAGCAGAGCAGCGCCAGCGCCATCGTCCCTGCGAGCGCGGCGAGCGCCGCGGCTGCGAGCGCGCCGTCCCAGGCGCCGGCGTCGCCGGGGACGTGCAGCAGCGACTGCAGCGTCAGCCATTCCGAGGCGAAGCCGTTCAGCAGCGGCATCCCGGCGATCGCCAGCGCCCCGACGAGGAACGCACCGCCGCTCCACGGCAGCCGGCGCAGCAGACCACCGAGCCGGTCGAGCTCGAGCGAGCCGGTGGCGCGCTCGAACGTGCCGGCGCCGAGGAAGAGCAGCGCCTTGAAGACGGCGTGGTTGACGGTGTGGAGCAGCGCCGCGGCGAGCGCGAACGCCGCCCATTCGTCGGCGCCGCGGGTGCGCAGCAGCAGGCTTGCGCCGAGGCCGAGGGCGACGATGCCGAGGTGCTCCACGGTCGAGTAGGCGAGCAGCCGCTTGAGGTCGCGCTGGAAGAGCGCGTAGGTGATCCCGCCGACGGCCGACAGGCCGCCGAGCACGAGCACCGTCGCGCCGACCCACGGCGGCGGGGTGCCGAGCCAGTCGACGAGCACGCGCACGAGCCCGTAGGCCGCGATGGCGACCATGATGCCGCTCATCAGCGCCGACACGTACGAGGGCGCGATCGGGTGGGCGCGGGGAAGCCAGGCGTGCATCGGCATCAACCCAGCCTTGGTGCCGAAGCCGACGATCGCCGTGAGCGCGATCAGCGTCTGGGCGCCGGAGCCTTGGGCGAGCGCGGCAGGGTTGCCGATCGCGCCCTCGCGCGCGAGCAGCAGGAGGGAGATCCAGGTGCCTGCCCCTCCGAGGTGGGTGATCGCGACGTACGTGAAGACGGTGTGCCGCGCCGAGCGGCTGCTGCGGCCGACGAGGATGATCGCCGCCGGCACGAGCGTCATGAGCTCCCAGAAGAGCAGGAACGAGATCGCGTCGCGGGCGCAGAGCACGCCGACGAGCGCGAGGATGAACGCGCTCGTGAGGACGCCCGTGGCGCGCCCCGGGCCCGCCTGCTGCAGGTAGGCCGAGGCGAACACGAGCGCCGGAGACGCGATCAGCCCGAGCGTGCCGAGGAAGAGCCCGCTGAGTCCGTCGACGCCGAAGTGGGGCGTCAACGTGCTCGTGAAGGAGGCGCCCCAGCTGCCGCCGTCGGCGAGCGCCCAGAATCCCGCGACGCCGATCGCGAGCGCACCGGCCGCCTGCAGCAGCAGCGCGGCGGCGAGCCGCTTCGGAGCGGCGCCGAGCATGCCGCCGAGGGCGACCGCGGCGACGCCGGCGAGGAAGATCGCGATCATTCCGCCGAGAGCTCCTCGAGCAGCGCCTGCTGCTCGGCGAGGGCGCGGGCGATGAGAGCGCGTCCGACCTCGAGGAGCGCGAACACCTGCGGGTCGGCGGCGCGGTAGTAGACGCTCGTGCCTTCCCGTCGCGAGTCGACGAGCCCGATGCGCCGCAGGGCCGCGAGGTGCTGCGACGTGCCGCCCGAGTCGATCCCGAGCTCCTCCTGCAGCGTGCCGACGGAGAGCTCGCCGTCGCGCAGCAGCTCGAGGATGCGGACCCGCGCCGGGTGCCCGAGCGTGCGGAAGAGCGCAGCCTTGGTGACGTACACCGGGGTGGCTTTGAACGGCATGCCGATAATCTTAGAAGATTTGAAGAAATAGAGAGCGATCGAACCGCACGCGCCGCGTCAGCCATCGGGCGTGGCGTCGGGCAGAGCCCGCTCGACGGCGCGCAGCCAGTCGGCGTACTCGGCCTCGCGGCGGTCGTCGTTCCACCGGGGCTCGATCAGCTCGGTCTCGCCGACGAGGGGCGCGAGCGCGGCGACGTCGGGCCACAGACCCGCCGCGAGCCCGGCTGCGAAGGCGGCGCCGCGCACCGTCGCCTCCGCGTCCGTCGCGCGCACCACCGGCCGGCCGAGGACGTCGGCCAGCGTCTGCGCGAAGAACGGGTTGCCGCTGACGCCGCCGTCGATACGCAGCTCGCCGACGCGCATGCCGCCCTCGCGCTCCGCCGCCTCGACGACCGCCCGCGTCTGGAAGGCGAGCGCCTCGAGCGTCGCGCGCACGACGTGCGCCCTCGTCGAGTGCAGCGTCAGCCCGATGACGGCGCCGCGGGCGTCGGCCTCCCACCACGGCGCGTAGAGGCCCTGGAAGGCGGGCACGACACGGACGCCTCCGCTCGACTCGACGCTCGCGGCGAGCGCCGCCGTCTCGGCTGCGCCGGCGATCAACCCGAGCTCGTCGCGCAGCCACTGGATGGCGCGGCCGGCGACGGCCATCGCGCCCTCGAGGCAGTAGCGGGCGGCCTCGCCGCCCTCCTGGTAGGCGGGCGAGGTGAGCAGGCCGCGCACGCCGGCGGGCCGGTTCGCGCCTGCGTTGACGAGCAGGAAGGCGCCGGTGCCGTAGGTGCACTTCGCGTCGCCCTCGTCCGTGCAGGCCTGCCCGAGGAGGGCGGCCTGCTGGTCGCCGAGCAGTGCGAGCAGCGCGAGCTCGCGCCCGGCGGGGCCGGCGGCCGTCGTGAGCGCGAGACCGCCCGGGCGCCACGACGGCACGACGTCGGGCAGCACGGCGCGGGGCACGTGGAAGAGCGCCAGCAGCTCGTCGTCCCAGTCGAGCCGGTCGATGTCGAACAGCAGCGTGCGCGAGGCGTTCGTGACGTCGCTGACGTGCGCCCCCGTCAGTTGCCACGCGAGCCAGGAGTCGATCGTGCCCGCCGCGAGCTCGCCGCGCTCCGCGCGCCCGCGTGCGCCGGGCACGTTGTCGAGCAGCCAGGCGAGCTTCGTCGCGGAGAAGTAGGGCTGCAGCGGCAGGCCGGTGCGCACGCGCACGAGCTCTCCGGCGCCGCTCGCGACGAGTTCCGCGCAGCGCTCGGCGGTGCGGCCGTCCTGCCAGACGACGGCGCGGGCGAGCGGCCGCCCGCCGTCGCGCTCCCAGAGCACGATCGTCTCGCGCTGGTTCGTGATGCCGAGACCGGAGACGCGCTCCGGGTCGACGGTGCCGAGCACCTCGGCGAGCACCGCACGGACGGATGCGAGGATCTCGTCCGGGTCGTGCTCGACGAGGGCGGGGGAGGGATGGTGCTGCTCGTGCGCGCGATAGGCCTCGGCGACCCGTGCGCCCGATGCGTCGACGAGCGCGGCCCGCGTGCCGGTCGTGCCCTGGTCGAGCGCGAGAACGAGGTCGTGGCGGCTCACGCGCGCGGGCGCTCGACCGCCTCCCGCAGCGCCCGTGCCGCTTCCTCCGGCGCGACGGGGTTGAAGAACACGCCCGAGCCGAGCTCGCCCACGTTGACTGACCGCCTCCCCTTCCTCGACATCGCCGCACACGTGCCGGTATCCGTACATTTCACGCAATCGGCCGCACCGCCCCGACAGGCGCGCCGCGATTGTGCCAGTGTGGAGCGTCCGTTCGTGGGGAGCGTGTTCTGCCGTGTCGGAATTGTCGAGAGTCGCGTATGTCAACGAGTCCGTCCCTGACCCGGCCGTCGTGCGCCCCCTGGCGAGGCGGGCCGATGACCGCTGACGTCGCTCCGCAGCGCGAGCGCCCGGCGCGGCGCCGCATGGCGCGGCTATCGGTCCGCGACAGGATCGTGGTCCCGCTCATGATCGGGATCCCGCTTCCGGCCGTGGTGGCGATCCCGACCATCTTCGTGTTCGGCGTCCTGCGGCAGTGCATCGGCGGGCTCACGCTCGGGGCGCACAGGGGATGAGACCGCCGGCGTCCGTGGCCGTCGGCCGTGGCTCCCGTGCCGATCGTCTCGAGCGGCTGCGAAGCACGGTGTTCGACGTGCTCGTGATCGGTGGCGGCGCCACCGGCGCCGCCACCGCCTGGGCGGCGGCGCGCACCGGTGCGCGCGTCGCGCTCGTCGACCGGAGGGACGCGGCCGGGGCCACGTCGAGCGCCTCGTCGAAGCTCGTGCACGGCGGGCTGCGCTACCTCCGGCTCGGAGACGTGCGGCTCGTACGCGAGGCGCATCGCGAGCGGCGCTGGAACGCGAGCGTCGTCGCGCCGCACCTCGTACGGCCGCTCTCGTTCGTGCTGCCCGTGCGGCCCGACTCGCCGTACCGCGAGAGCGAGCTCCGTCTCGGCGTGTTCCTCTACGGGGCGCTGTCGGGATTCCGCGACGGCCGCTCCGGGAAGATGGCGCCGGCCGAGGCAGCCCGCCTCGCGCCCGGGCTTCGCCTCGACCCGGGCACCTCGTTCGTCTCCTACCACGATCACCAGACCGACGATGCGCGGCTCGTGCTCGCGGCGCTGCGCACGGCCGAGGACCTCGGCACGACATGGCTCAACTACGCGGAGGTGCTGTCGCTGCGGACGGAGTCCGGTCGCGTGGCCGGCGCCGAGGTGCGCGACGCGATCGACGGGGAAGCGGTCTCCGTGCGGGCGCGGGTCGTCGTCAACGCGACGGGGCCGTGGCTCGACACGATCCGGGCGCTCGAGCACCCCGGTGCCGGCACGAGCGTGCGGCTGTCGAAGGGCGCTCACCTCGTGCTCGAGCCGGAGCAGCCGTGGAGTGCGGCGGTGACGTCGCCGCTGCCGGGCGGGCGGGTGTCGTTCGCGATCCCGTGGCACGGGATGCTCCTGCTCGGCACGACGGACGAGGCGTTCGAGGGCGACCCCGCGACGGTCGCGGCGACGCCCGCCGACGAGGCGCAGATCCTCGCGGAGGCGGCGACGACCCTCGACGCCCGGGCGATCCGCTCCGACCGGGTGCGCGCGTCGTTCGCCGGCCTGCGCGTGCTCCCGCTCTCCGGGGCGGGCACGGCCGCGACGAAGCGCGAGACGGTGGTGACCGTCGGCCCCCATGGGATGGTGAGCGTCGCCGGCGGCAAGCTCACGACGTGGCGCCGTATCGGCGTGGACGTGGCGACCCGGGCGCTGGAGACGGTCGGGCTCCCCGTCCCCGACGGCCGTCCGGCTCCGGTCGCCGGCGCCGCCGACCCGGCGCGGGTCGCCGACGACCTCGCCCGCTCTCACCCCGGCCTGCCCGCGGACGTCCGCGCGCACCTCGCCGGTCTGTACGGCTCGCTCGCGCACGAGGTGCTCGAGCCGGCCGCCGCCGACCACTCGCTGTACGAGCCGATCGTCGAGGGCGCGCCGGACATTCGTGCGCAGGCGCTGTACGCGGTCGAGCGCGAGCTCGCGCTCACCCCCGACGACATCCTGCGGCGGCGGACGACGGTCGCGCTGCGCGGCCTCGAGGCGGCCGCGCGCCCCGCCGTGCAGGCGTTCCTCGACGGCGCCGGCGGCGATCTGCGCCCGGAGGCCGCGGGAGGGAGCCGCTGATCGCCCGCATCGCCTCCGGCAGCTCCACCGTCGTCGTCCGCTGTGGGACGCCGCGGCCGCTTCGCGGATCACGCCCGCCGCGTGGCCGTCGACGAGCGTCGGGTGGTCGGGCTCGTGCGACGGGCCGCCCCTTCCGGCGTGGAGGCGACGACGCCGGCCCGCGACGCGCGGATGCCCTTCACCGCAGCAGCCTCGCTTCGATCGTGAGCCAGGATTCCCGGACCTCGCCGGGATCGAGGAACGGCATGCGCCCGGCGGCGATGTCGACCGCCCGTCCGAGCACCGAGCAGTTCGCCGGCTCGATCGCGAGGGCGTACGTGCCGCTCGCGGGATGCACCCACTGCCACATGCGCGGCATCGACGAGCGCACCGTCAGCTCGATGCCGAGCTTCGCGTTCGTGAGGCGCGCCCAGCCGGCGCCGACGTGCTCGAACACGCGCTCGGGTGCGCCGTCGACGGGCTCGGGCGGCTCGTCCCAGCTGTCGAGGCCCGCGGCCGCGTCGCCGTCTCGCGGCACGACCTCGTCGGCGTCGGTCTCGAGCCACGCTCCGTCGTCCCACAGTGGCGCGCCGACGTTGACGTGGTAGAGCATCGGCGCGGCGGCGGTGTACGCGCTCGTGTTCGTGACACGGTCGTCGATCCGCAGCAGCCCCTGTCCGACCGCGGTCGCAAGACGGCGCTCGAGCCGGAACGGCGGGTCGACGACGGTGCCCGTGACGACGACGCCCCCGGCCGTGCGCTGCGCCGCGACGTCGGTCGCCGCGCGCGTCGTGTACGTCCCGTGCAGGCCGAAGCCCTCCGACGCGGCGCCGACGTTCGAGAGGCCGCACGTCGTCATCAGTCCGCCCTGCCAGGCGTCGGCCCAGCGGCGCCCGCTGAGCTCCTCGGGCGGCAGCGACGGCCCCTCGCCGACCTGCGAGATCCAGGCGAGCGGGGTGCCGTGGAACCATGCCGCGCCGACGTCGAGGCCGCGGTCGGGGAGCAGGCGCACGTCGATCCCGCCCCATACGCGCGCGTCGACCGCGCGCAGGCCGGCCGCGGGGCCGTCGCTCACCACGGACTGCACCGCGCTCGCGATCTGGTCGAGATGGGGGAGCTTCGCGGACGGGATCATGTGCGGGCGTGGCCGACGGAGCCGTTGATGGTGAGCCCGCCGTCGACGAGGAGCTCGTGGCCGGTGACGTAGCGGGAGGCGTCGGAGGCGAGGAAGACGGCGGCGTCGGCGACCTCCTCGGGCGTCCCGATGCGGCCGAGCGAGATGCGGCGCTCGTAGGTCGCGCGCACCTCCGGCGTGTACGCCCTCTTGTTCAGCGGCGTGTCGGTGGCGCCCGGCGCGAGCGCGTTGACCGTGATGCCGTACGGCGCGAGCTCCACCGCGAGCGCCTTGGTGAGCCCGACGATGCCCCCCTTCGCCGTGATGTAGGCGGACAGGTCGGCGAGCGGCTGCACGTCGGCGGCAGAGCTGACGTTGACGATGCGTCCGCCGCCCGCGGCGACCATGCGGCGCGCGGCGGCCCGGCAGCCCCACACGTATCCGAGCAGGTTGGGAGCGAGCAGGTCGCGCCAGTCGTCCTCGCTCGTCTCGAGGAACGGCTTGACGAGCAACCGCGCCGCGTTGTTGACCCAGATGTCGAGCCGTCCGAGCTCGGCGACCGCGACGTCGGCGAGCCGCTCGGCGGCAGCGGGGTCGCCGGTGTCGCCGCTGAGCTGCACGGAGCGCCTGCCGAGCGCCACGACCATCTCGTGCGTCTCGCCGCCGTCGTCGAGGGAGAGCCCCGCGACGTCGGCTCCGGCCCGTGCGAGCGCGGCGGCGATCGCCTGCCCGATCCCGCTCGAAGCGCCGGTGACGGCCGCGACGCGACCGCGCAGGTCGTAGGGTGACGTTGGGGACACGGTCACGGGTACTCGGCGCTCTCGAGCGTCTCGATCGACTGGGGACGACGCTACCGGCGGTCGAGCCACGATTCAACCGCCCGGCGGGTGCGTAGTGTAGGAGCCCGTGAGGCTCGGTGTCGCAGCTGCGGTGGTCGAAGGGACGCTCGTGCGCGGCGACGTCGAGATCGACGGCGATCTCGTCGGCGCCGTCGGGCTCGGCGGCGGTGGGAGCGGGATCGCGATCCCCGGCCTGGTCGACCTGCAGGTGAACGGATTCGCCGGCGTCGATCTCCTGCACGCGACCGCCGGCGACGTCCACGCCGTCGGCGTCGCGCTGGCGCGCACGGGCGTGCTCTGGTACCAGCCGACGCTGATCACGGCGCCGCCGCGGCTGACGCGGCTCGCGCTCGCAACGCTGGGTGAGGCGATCGGCGGGCCGGGCGCGCGGATCGTGGGCGCGCACCTGGAGGGGCCGTTCCTGTCGCCGCGGCGCGCGGGCGCTCATCCGCGCGAGCATCTGCGCGCGCCCGACCTCGACCTGCTCGCGTCGTTCCTGCTCAGCGGCTGTCCCGTGACGACCGTGACGCTGGCGCCGGAGCTGGAGCGGGCGGGGGAGATGATCGACGCGCTCGTCGCGCGGGGCGTCGTCGTCTCGCTCGGCCACACCGATGCGAGCGCGGCCGCGGCGCAGGCGGCCTTCGGCCGCGGCGCACGGACAGTCACCCATCTCTTCGACGCGATGCGCCCGTTCGCGCACCGCGACCCCGGCGTCGCCGGCGCTGCGCTCGCGCGCGACGACATCGTCGTGCAGCTCATCGCCGACGGCGTCCATCTCGCGCCGGAGGCGATCCTGACCGCATGGCGGGCATCCCGCGGGCGCATCGTGCTCGTCTCCGACACGATCGCGGCGGCCGGGCTGGGCGACGGGAGCTTCCGCCTCGGCGCCGTCGAGGTGACGGTGGCCGGCGGTGTCCCGCGGAGCGAAGACGGCACGCTCGCCGGCGCCGTGCGGCCCCTCGCATGGGGGCTGCTGGCGCTCGTCGAGCTCGGCGTGCCGGTCGTCGAGGCGGTGGACGCGGTCACGCGCACACCCGCGCGCGTGCTCGGTCGCGCGGGCGAGATCGCGGTGCTGCGCCCCGGCGCGCAGGCGGACGTCGTCGTGCTCGACGACGCCTTTGCCGTGGAGCGCGTGCTGCTCGGCGGCGTGCCCGTCGACTGATCGAGCCGTCCTGCTCTACCCGACGAGAGAGACGAGGAGGCGCTCGACGGCCGGCAGCAGCGCCGTCGCCGCGTCGACCTCGCCCGATGCGAGCGACTCGAGCTCCATGCCCGCGAGCGCCGTGACGACGATCCAGGCGTCGAGCTTCGGGTCGGCGCTGCCGAGCGCCGCGAGAGCCGGGGCGACGGCCCCGACATAGGCGGCGGTCCAGGCGCGGGAGAGCGCGGTCAGCTCGCTGCGGCGCGCGGCCTCGAGCTCGAGCGCGTACTGCACGAGCAGCGTCGCGCGGTCGTCGCCGATGCGCGACGCCATCAGCGCGGTCAGCCGCTGCGCGAGCGCGCCCGCCGTGAGCTCTCCGCGCGTGGGCAGGAGCGACTCGGCCTGCAACGCGGCGACGTCCTCGGCCATCGCGAAGGCGAACGCCTCGCGGACGAGGTCGTCCTTCGACGCGAAGTAGTAGGTTGTCGCGGCGAGCGGCACGCCGGCCTCCCGCGCGACCGCTCGATGGGTGAGCGCGCCGGCGCCGTCCCTGCCCACCACACGCAGGGTCGCCTCGAGTATGGCCCGGCGGCGCAGCGCGCCGCGCGGGCGGGCGTTGCTAGTGGCCACCGGCGAGGTTGAGCCCGATCACGCCGGCGATGATCAGCACGACGCTGCCGGCCTTCACCGGCGTGAGCGGCTCGCCGAGCGCGGCGACGCCGATGAGGGCGATCGCCGCGGTGCCGGTCCCGGCCCAGATCGCGTAGGTGACGCCGAGCGAGAGCCCGCGCAGCGTGAGCGAGAGGAAGAGGAACGAGAGCGCGTAGCCGACGACGACGACGACGCTCGGCACGAGCCGCGAGAACCCGTCGGCGAACTTGAGCGCGACGGTGCCGGCGACCTCGGTCGCGATGGCGAGCGCGAGATAGACGAAGACCATAGTGGTACAAATGTACCATATGAGCGCGGGCGCGATGGCGGCGAGAATCGTGACGGGGCTGCGGCCGCGCCCGCGGGGCGACGGCGACGGCGAGGGCCGGCTGCCGCCGTCTCATCGGCATGTCCGGCGGCGCGACGAGGGAACGCCGAGAACGGTGCGGACGATCGCGCCGCTCACGCGAGCAGATCGTGCACCGAGGCGGCGAGCACGAGCTTGAAGGCGCTGCGGCCGCCGCCGGCCGGCGTGCGGTCGCCGGTGGGGCGGAAGCCGGCGCGCTCGTACAGCCGCCGTGCGGGGGCGTTCGCCTCCTGCACGAAGAGGACGACCCTGGTCGAGCCCCGCCCCGCGGCCCAGGTCGCGACGGCGCGGATGAGCCGCCGCGCGACGCCCCGGCCGCGGCCGTCGGGATCGACCCACATCGAGACGAGCTGCACCTCGCGCGCGTCGACGCGCGCGAAGGCGCCCACGACGCCGAGCCAGCGGCCGCCCTCCTCGGCCACGAACAGCGCCTTGTCGACGCCGGCGGCGGCGTCCGCTGCCCAGTCGCGCCAGTACGCGTCGGGCTCGCGCACCATGTCGTCGTAGCGGGTGGAGAAGTAGTCGGCGTCGTCGCGCAGCATGCGCAGGCGCACGTCACGCCAGCGTTGCCACTCGTCGGCGCGCACCGGCCGGATCGTCACCGCGGCCGCGTCGCTCATGCGGCGGCAAGGATGGCGGCGAGAGCGGTCATGCCGCCGACGTTAGCGATCGCGCGACGAGCACTCGGCGGTGTTCCCCTCGCAGCACCCGATCTTGAAGCGGCAGCGCGGGCACTGGAGCGTGGCGTGACGCCATTCCATCGCGGCGCCGCAGCGCCAGCACGGCTCGGGCCGCGCGGGCTGCCGAGGGTCGTCGTGTGCAGCCGGCGTGCTCATGCGCGAATCGTAGAGGTGCCGGCCGACGTGACTCCCGGCGCCGCGGCGACCGCCGGCGCTGGAGTCGTCATGCTGAAGGCGACGAGCGGATTCGAACCGCTGTACGAGGCTTTGCAGGCCTCTGCCTAACCACTCGGCCACGTCGCCGGACGGCCGCATCGTAGCCGCGGCGCCCGGCCTGCCCTGCCGAACGCGGGTCGTGCGCGGACGGGTGCTGCGGCGCTCTTGACAAGAGCATGTGCCGCGTCGCACGATCGGGTGGTGGATACCGTGGCCGAGATCCTGCGCGAGAAGGGCGGCGACGTGATCCGGATCGGCGGCGGCGCCACCGTGTTCGAGGCGGTCAAGGCGATGGTCGAGGCGAACGTAGGTGCGCTGCTCGTCACGGAGGGCGACACGATCGCCGGGATCTTCACGGAGCGCGACTATCTGCGCCGCATCGCCGTCGAGGGCCGCCGCTCGCGCGACACGCTCGTGCGCGAGGTGATGACGTCCCCCGTCGTCTGCGTGAAGCCGGAGACGAGCGTCGACGAGAGCATGGCCATCATGAGCGACCGGCGCATCCGGCACGCGCCCGTCGTGGACGGCGGCACGCTCGTCGGCATGATCTCGATCGGCGACCTCGTCAAGTTCATCTCGAAGCGCCAGAGCTTCCAGATCCAGTACCTGACCGACTACATCGGCGCGCGCTAGCCGGCGGGCGTCGCCGGGCCGCTCGACCGGCCCCATCGGCGATACTGACGTCGTGGGCTCCCGCGTCGACGCAGTGCTCTCCCGGACGGCGGAGCTCGAGCGCCGTGACGGCTCCGTCGCGGCGCGGATCGATGCCGTCGTCGAGCTGCTGCGGCGCGTCGACGAGGTGCGCGGGCGGGCGACCGAGGTGCGCGAGGCGCTGGCGGCGCTTCCCGCCGAGCTCGCCGTCGTGGAGCGCGCCGAGATGGAGGCGCGCGACCACGAGGCGGCCGCGCGGGTCGATCTTGCCGAGGCCGAGCGCCGCGCGGACGAGATCGCCCACAGCAGGCGGGCCGGGGACGAGGCGCGGGCACGGGCGCAGCGCGACGTGCGCCGGGCGCGTCAGGCGCTGCTCGACGCGGCGGCGCGCATCGAGCGCCTGCGCGCCCGCCGCGCGCGACGTCGCCGCCGGCATCGCCGGCACGCCGCGCGTGTCGGAGTCGGGGCGCGCCGACCCGGGCGGCTCGCTGCCGGAGGTCGAGGAGTGGGGGGCCCGCGCGCACGCGGCGCTGTTCGTCGTGCGCGACGGACTGGAGGCGGAGCGCGAGCGGATCGTGAGCGAGGCAGCCGCGCTCGCCTCCGCGGTGCTGGGCGAGCAGGTCGCCGGGGCGAGCGTGGCGCTCGTGCGCCGCCGCCTCGAGCAGGTGCTGCGGTAGCAGACCCTCTACGGGAACGAGGGATCGGCCGGGCGCAGATCGAGCCCGCCGTCGTTCCTGCACTCCGCGGGCAGGCGGTAGTCGAGCCGCTGCACGCTCGTGTCGGAGAGGGCGCGGTCGAGCTGGCGCCGCATCAGCGCCCGCGCGCGAGCGGGCTCGACGCCGAGGCGGGTCGCGAGTCGCACTCCCTCCTGCAGCGCGAAGCACTCGGCGCGCGCCTCGTCGAGCACGCCGCGCAGGTGCACCGCCTCGTGGGCGAGCACGACGACGGCCCAGCCGGCGTCGGCGCCCGCTGCGGTCGCACCCTCGAAGGCGAGGCGCCGGAGCGTCCGGCAGATGCCCGGCTCGAGGAATGCGAGCCCGCGCCGGGGAAAGGCGACGCCTGCCGCGTCGGAGCCGACGCCGGTGAACACGTAGCCCTCGTCGCAGCGCACGCGCACCGGGCGCCCCGCGACGACCGACGCCTCACGCGTGAACCGCTGCTCGGCGCGCAGCCGCTGCGCCGGCGCAAGCGACGACCACGACAGCCTGCGATCGGCCCGGTAGGCGGCGGCGAGGAGGACGAGCGCGACCGCCGCAACGAGCAGCCGCAGCGGCCGCGAGCGCCGGCGGGCGGCGCTCGCGGCGGCGACGAGCATCGTCTCGCCGTCGTCGCCCGTCGCCTCCACCCAGCCCAGATCCGCGTCGGGCGCGCCCGGCAGCCGCCGCTCGAGGGCGCTCGCGCGCGCGCCGGCTGCCCGCGGCGCCCGCGACTCGCGCCGGCCCCGCGCGAGGAACTCGAGCTCGCTCGCGGCGAGGATCGCAAACGGCAGCCAGAACGGCACCGCCGCCTGCAGGGCTCCCGAGAGCAGCCAGGCGCCGACGAAGACGAGCCCCGCGACGCGGAGCGCGCCCTGCGCCCGCCCACGGCCGGGTGCCGCCACCTGCCCAGCGTAGACGCCGCCGCTGCCGCATAGGATCCACGCCGTGGTCGACCCGCTGCGCCGCTGGAAGGAGATGGGGCTTCCGGACAAGCCCGACTTCGCCGGGCTGCTGACGTTCGCCGGCCTGCCCTTCACCGAGGAGCCGGCGGAGCTCGAGGGCGTCGACGTCGCGATCGTCGGCGCTCCCAGCGACGATCTCGTCTCCGACCGCCCCGGCACGCGCTTCGGCCCGCGCGCGATACGGGCCGCGAGCTGCCCGCCCGGGCCGCACCTCGAGGCGAAGGTGGACGCGACCGCCGAGCTGCGCGTCGTCGACTTCGGCGACGCTGCGGTCGTCCCGGCCGACGTCGCGCGCACCCACGCGGCGATCGAGCGCGTCGTCGGCCAGGTCGTCGCCGCCGGTGCGATACCGGTCGTCCTCGGCGGCGACCATTCGATCAGCGAGCCGGACGTCAAGGCCGTCGCCGCCGTGCACGGCCCCGTCGGCCTCGTCCACTTCGACACCCATACGGACACCGGCGAGGAGGTGTTCGGCGTCGAGGTCTCGCACGGCACTCCGATGTACCGGCTCGTGCGCGACGGCCACGTCGACCCACGGCGCTACGTGCAGATCGGCCTGCGCGGCTACTGGCCGGGCGAGCGCGAGCTCGGCTGGCAGGCGCAGCGCGGCATCACGAGCTTCTTCATGCACGACGTCCGCGACCGCGGCATCCGCGCCGTCGTCGAGGACGCGATCGCGGTCGTCGGCGACGGCCCCGTGTTCCTGACGGTCGACGTCGACGTGCTCGACCCGGCCTTCGCGCCGGGAACGGGCACGCCCGAGCCGGGTGGGATGACGAGCATCGACCTGCTGTGGGCCTGCCGCGAGCTCGCGGCGCGCCTGCGCCTCGTCGGCATGGACGTCGTCGAGGTGATCCCGACCGCGGTCGCATCGGCCGACATCACGGCGCTCGTCGCCGACCGCATCGTGCGCGAGGCGCTCACGGGCATCGCGCTGCGCCGGCGCGGCTGACCGCGGCTCCGGGTCAGGTGCTCGGCGTCGGCGCGAGCAGGTCGGCAGGCGGCGAGGGACGCTTGAATCCCCCCCGTCGAGCCTCCCGCGCGGCGGGCTCGAGACGCGCGTCGAACCGCGCCGCCGTGCGCCGCGTCAGGGTAGAGTCGCCGTCATGACCGCCGTGCTGATGGACGGGAAGGCGCTCGCCGCGAAGGTGCGCGCGGACGTGGCGCGCGATGTCGCGGCGCTCGGACACGTGGGCCTCGCGACCGTCCTCGTCGGCGACGACCCGGCGTCGCACGTGTACATCGCCGCGAAGCACAAGGCTGCCACCGAGGCGGGGATCGACGCCCGCGACGTGCGGCTGCCGGCGGACACCTCCGAGGAGGACGTGCTCGCGCTCGTCGACCGGCTCAACCACGACGACGAGGTCGACGGCATCCTCGTGCAGCTCCCGCTCCCCGGGCACCTCGACGAGACGAAGGTGACCTACGCCGTCTCCCCCGCCAAGGACGTCGACGGCTTCCATCCCGTCAACGCCGGCAACCTGTACCTCGGTACGCCGATCCACGTGCCGGCGACGCCGTCCGGCTGCATGGAGCTGCTCGCCGCCTACGACGTCGACCCCGCCGGCAAGGAGGCGGTCGTGATCGGGCGCAGCGAGATCGTCGGCCGCCCGATGGCGATGCTGCTCATGCACGCCAACGCAACGGTCACGGTGTGCCACTCGCGCACGCGCGACCTCGCCGCGCACGTCTCGCGCGCCGACATCGTCGTCGCCGCGGTCGGCCGTCCGGGCATCGTCAACGCCGAGATGGTGAAGCCGGGCGCGGCCGTCCTCGACGTCGGGCTGACGCGTACCGACGAGGGAATCCGCGGCGACGTCGACGCCTCCGTCGCCTCGGTCGCCGGGCACCTGACCCCGATGCCGGGCGGCACGGGACCGATGACGATCGCCTGCCTGCTGCAGAGCACGCTCAAGGCGGCGCGCTACCGGCGCGGGCTGCTTGCGTTCCCCGGTGCGTAGCGGTACCGTTTCCGCCGCTTCGTAGTCGCGACGGTTCGTACCGGGCCGCCGCACGTTTGTAGGAGGACGTTCGTTGTCTGCAGAGATCGGCACCGTCAAGTGGTTCTCGAACGAGAAGGGCTTCGGGTTCATCGAGCGCGAGGGCGGGGAAGACGTGTTCGTCCACTTCTCGGCGATTGCCATGGACGGGTACAAGACCCTCACTGAGGGACAGAGGGTGGAGTTCGAGGTCGTTCAGGGGCCGAAGGGCGCCCAGGCGGCGAACGTCACGGCGGCGTAGAGCCTTCCGGATTCGAGCTTCGAGCGACGGGCCCCGGGAGGGGCCCGTCGCCATGAGAGGATGGGACGACGGTGGCGATCGACAGGGATACGGTGCTGAGGGTGGCGCGGCTCGCGCGGCTCGAGCTGCGCGACGACGAGGCCGACCGGCTCACCGGCGAGCTCGGTGCCATCCTCGACGCCGTCTCGAAGGTCGCCGAGCTCGACCTCGCCGGCGTCCCGCCGACCTCCCATCCGCTCGACGTCGTCAACGTCTGGGCCGACGACGAGCCGCACGCGCCGCTCCCCCTCGACGAGGCGTTCGCCAATGCGCCGTCGCGCGAGGGCGACCTGTTCCGCGTGCCTCCCACGGCTGGGCCCGAGGTGAGCGCGTGATCGACACGCTGCGCCTCACGGCCGAGCAGGCGCTCGGCATGCTCGAGCGCAGGGAGGTCTCCTCGGCCGAGCTGCACCGCGCCTACCTCGAGGCCGCCGCCGCGCGCGACGGCGAGATCCACGCCTACCTGCGCCTCGTCGAGGACGGCGAGGATGGCGAGGGCGGCGGAGTGCCGATAGCGCTCAAGGACGTGATCTCGACGAAGGGCGTTGAGACGACCGCCGGCTCGAGGATCCTCGCCGGCTACGTGCCGGTGTTCGACGCGACGGTGGCCGCCCGCTGCCGGGCGGCCGGGATGCCGGTGATCGGCAAGACGAACACCGACGAGTTCGCCATGGGCTCGTCGACCGAGAACTCCGCCTACGGGCCGTCGCACAACCCGTGGGACCCCGCGCGCGTGCCGGGCGGCTCCGGCGGCGGCACCGCGGCCGCCGTCTCGGCGGGCCTCGCCCCGTGGGGCCTCGGCTCCGACACGGGCGGCTCGATCAAGCAGCCGTCGGCGCTGTGCGGCAACGTCGGCCTGCGGCCCACCTACGGCACCGTGTCGCGCTTCGGGATCGTCGCGTTCGCCTCCAGCCTCGACCAGATCGGGCCGGTGGCGAAGACGGTGCGCGACGTCGCGCTGCTCTACTCGATCATCGCCGGACGCGATGCGAACGACTCCACCACCGTCCAGCTGCCCGAGCCCGTGCGGCTCCCCGAGGACGAGCGTCTCGACGGCCTGCGCATCGGCATCCCGAAGCAGGTGTGGGAGCTTGCGGGCATCGAGCACGGCGTGCGCGCCTCGTTCGAGGCCGCCGTCGATCTCGCCCGCGGTCTCGGCGCCGAGGTCGGCGAGTGCGACCTGCCGCTCTCGTTCGCCTACGGGATGGCCTGCTACTACCTGATCGCCCCGGCCGAGGCGTCGTCGAACCTCGCGCGCTACGACGGCGTCCGCTACGGGCCGCGCGTGGAGGCGGCGACCTACCGCGAGATGGTCGAGCGCACGCGCGACGAGGGCTTCGGCGACGAGCCGAAGCGCCGCATCATGCTCGGCACCTACGCGCTCTCGGCGGGCTACTACGACGCCTTCTACGGACAAGCGCAGAAGGTGCGCACGCTGCTCATCCGCGAGCACCGCGATGCGCTCGAGCGCTTCCACGTGCTCGCCACCCCGACCTCGCCGACGGTGGCGTTCCCGCTCGGCGACAAGGCATCCGACCCGCTTGCGATGTACGCCTGCGACCTGCTCACGATCCCGTCCTGCCTGGCGGGGCTGCCGGGGCTCAACGTGCCGTCGGGCCTCTCCCAGGGGCTGCCCGTCGGCCTGCAGCTGATCGGCCGCCAGTTCGGCGAGAACACGCTCTTCCGCACCGGCCACGCGCTCGAGCGGGCGCTCGGCTTCGACACCGTCCCGGCGAGGCTCCGCACATGAGCTGGGAGACCGTCGTCGGGCTGGAGATCCACGTACAGCTGAAGACGAGGACGAAGATGTTCTGCCGCTGCCCGGCCGGCTTCGGCGCGGGCGAGAACACCCAGACCTGCCCCGTCTGCCTGGGATTCCCGGGCGCGCTGCCGGTGATGAACCGCACGGCGGTCGAGTGGACGATCAAGCTCGGCCTCGCGCTCGGCTGCGCGATCGCGCCGCGGGCCGTGTTCGCGCGCAAGAACTACTTCTACCCCGATCTGCCCAAGGGCTATCAGATCTCCCAGTACGATATGCCTTCTTGCACGGATGGCAGGATGCTAGTACCGATGCCGGAGGGCGAGCTCGCTGTCGGCATCGTGCGGGCGCACCTGGAGGAGGACGCCGCGAAGACGGTGCACGTCGGCGGCCACTCGGGGCGCATCGGCGGCGCCGACTACTCGCTCGTCGACTACAACCGCGGCGGCACGCCGCTCGTCGAGATCGTGACCGCGCCCGACATCCGCTCGGCCGAGGAGGCGAAGCGGTTCCTGCAGCTGCTGCGCCAGACGGTCGTCGAGCTCGGCATCTCCGACGCGGAGATGGAGAAGGGCACGCTGCGCGTCGACGCCAATGTCTCGGTCCGCCCGCGGGGGTCGGACGAGATGCGCACGCGCTGCGAGATCAAGAACCTCAACTCGTTCAGCTACATCGCGCGCGGCATCGAAGCCGAGGCGGCGCGCCAGATCGAGGTCTGGGAGTCGGGCGGCGAGGTGCGCCAGGAGACCTTCGACTTCGACGCCGGCTCGGGGCGGCTGACGCCGCGCCGCGCGAAGGAGGAGGCCGACGACTACCGCTACTTCCCCGAGCCCGACCTCGTTCCCGTCGAGCCTCCCGCCGAGATGATCGAGCGCCTGCGCGCCGAGCTGCCGGAGCCGCCGGCCGCGCGCATCGTGCGCCTCGCGCGCGCGCTCGAGCTCGAGCGCGCCGCGGTGCTCGTGACCGGGGGGCTCGACCGGCTCTGGGAGGCGACCGTGGCCGCCGGAGCCGATCGTCTTGCCGCGGCGAACGTGATCGCGAACAACCTCGTCGGCGCCGGCGTCGACCCGGGAGCCGTCGACGCCGCCGAGCTGGCGAAGCTCGTCGCGGCACGCGATCGCATCCCGCGCCAGGCCTTCGACGAGGCGATCGCCCGGGCGGGCGACGCCGGCTTCGCGGCGGCGCCGTACCTCGCCCGGGAGGCGGTCAGCGACGCGTCGGAGCTCGACCCGCTGATCGACGCAGTCCTCGCCGCGAACCCGGGCCAGGTGGCGGCGTTCAGGGGCGGCAAGGAGGGCCTGCTCGGCTTCTTCGTCGGCCAGGTGATGAAGGAGACCGGCGGCAGCGCCAACCCCCGCGTCGTCTCCGATCTCGTGCGCGCGAAGCTGCTCGCCTGACCACCCGCGCAGCGCGGTCTCGTACACTGGAAGCGTGCGCCGTGGTCTCGCCTGGGCCCTGATCGTCCCGCTCGCGGCGGTAGGCGTGCTCGCCGGCCATGCAGCGGCCTACGCGCTGACGGGAGCCTCGCTCGGCTCCGGCCACGACTACCTCGCGCACGCGCCGCAGATCGTCGCCGTCGTCGCGCTGCTGGCGCTGCTCGGCGCCGCCGCCGAGGGTCGCAGGCAGCGGTTCTCGCCGCTGCCGATCGCCCTCTTCGGCGCGACGGCGTTTGCCGTGCAGGAGCACGTCGAGCGGATCGCCCACACGGGCGACCTCCCGTTCCTGCTCTCAACGCCCACCTTCCTGCTCGGCCTCGGGTTGCAGGCTCCGCTCGCCGTCCTCCTCTGGCTGCTCGCGCGCCGGCTCCTCACGGGGCTTCGCAGGCAGCCGCGGCGGCTCCCGCCTGCGCTCGCGCTGCTCCCGCTCGCCTGGCTCGAGCGCCCCGCGCTCGTCGCCGACCACGCTCCGCGCGGCAACGTCCCCGCCCGCGGGCCCCCCTCCATGCTCCGGTAGCTCCACGCCGACGCCGCCGCCTGCCGGCGGAAACACGAGCATATTGGAGGATTTGCAATGAAGCGACTCGCGTGCGCATTCGTCGTCGCGGCCGTAGCCGCGCCGCTCGCGGCCGCCGCCGCACCCTCGGCGGTCAAGCCCGTCGTGATCCCGATCAGGGTCGAGAACGGTCGCCCCGCCGGCGGCATCGGGCGCCCCACCGTCAGGAAGGGCACGCTCGTGCGCATCGTCGTCACCTCGAACGCCGGCCGGGAAGTGCATCTCCACGGCTACGACATCGAGCGTCCGCTGCGGAAGGGCAAGCCGGCGGTGATCCAGTTCAGGGCGCGGCTGGTCGGGCGCTTCGAGCTGGAGATGCACCGGCCCGACGCGCTGCTCGCCCGGCTCACGGTGAGACCGTGAGCCTCGTGCCGTCCGCGCGTCTGCTCGCGCACGGGATCGGGGGCGTCCAGGATCTCCCGGTACCGCGGTGGTTGTTCTACTGGGGCGGCGCGGCGGTGCTCGTCGCGTCGTTCGTCGCGCTGGGCGTGCTCTGGCGGGAGCCGCAGCTCGCCCGGCGCGCGGGCGGCCTCGCGTTGCCGCGGCGCCTCTCGCGGCTCGTGCTCGGGCCCGGGCGGGTCGTTGCGCAGGCGGCGTCGGCGGCGCTCTTCGCGCTCGTCTTCGCTGCCGCCCTCCTCGGCAGCACGGATCCGCTCGAGAACCTCGCGCCGACGTGGGTCTACGTGGCGTTCTGGCTCGGGATGCCGGTTCTCTCGATCCTGTTCGGGAACGTGTGGCGCGCCTTCAGCCCGTGGCGCGCGCTGGCGGACGCGTTCGTGTGGGCGTGGGAGCGCAGCGGGCGCGAGGCCCGCCCGCTGGCCGTCTATCCCGAACGCTACGGGCGTCTGCCCGGCGCGGCGGCGCTGTTCGCGTTCGCCGCGCTCGAGCTCGCCTACGCGGATCCGTCTGGCCCGCGCGCGCTCGCCTTCGCGATCGCCCTCTACACGTACATCACGCTCTTCGGCATGGCCGCGTTCGGGCGCGAGACGTGGAGCGGACGCGGGGAGGGGTTCGCGATCCTCTTCGCCTACCTCGCGCGGATGTCGCCGCTCGCCGCGCGGGACGGGAGGCTCTCCCTGCGGCCGCCGCTCGCCGGTCTCGGCGGCAGCGAGTCTCTGGCGGGCTCGGTGCCGTTCATCGCCGTCGCGCTCGGCACCGTGGGCTTCGACGGCTTCAGCCGTACGACGACCTGGCAGGACCTGCTCGCCCGCGTCGAGGCCCCTTACGTCGTCGATCGGCCCGGGCTCGGCGAGATCGTCGCCACCGGCCTCAACCTCGCCGGGCTCCTCGGTGCGGTCGCGATCGTCGGGCTCGCCTATCTCGGCGCCTGCGCGCTCGCCCGCTGGACCGTGAACGCGCCGCGCACGCTCGCGCACGAGTTCACGCTCTCGCTCGTGCCGATCGCCTTCGTCTACGAGGTCGCCCACTACTTCTCCCTCTTCGTCTTGCAAGGGCAGTTCCTCGCCCCCTTGCTCTCCGACCCGCTCGGCAAGGGATGGGACCTGCTGGGGACGGCGGACGTGGCTCCGAACCTCGCGGCGCTGACGCCGAACACGATCTGGTACGTGCAGGCGGCCGCGCTCGTGCTCGGGCACGTCGCGGGGCTCGCGGTCGCCCACGATCGCGCGGTCGCGATCTTCGCGGCGCGCACGGACGCGCTGCGCAGCCAGTACGCGATGCTCGCGCTGATGGTGCTCTACACGGTCGCCGGCCTGTGGCTGCTGTCGCGAGGCTAGACGTCGTCGGCCACGGCGGCACGGCGGGCCTCCTCGCCGAGACTTCGATCGCGCTCGTCGTCGCGGTGGCGCTCGCCGTCGTCTGGCTCAGGGAGCGGCGGCGGCGCGCCCGTCGGAGCCGCCCGCCGGCGTCGATGCGGGACGCGTAGGGAGCACGAATCCCACATACAGGAGCACCGCCGCGGCGGCCGAGAAGAGCGCCGACTCGGCCTCCCCGAGCCCCGCGAGCGCGCTCCCGAGTGCCGCGACCGCGAGCCCGGCGAGCACGAGCCCGTTCCCGAGCGGCCGCCGCCGCAGCCCCGCGGCGGCCACCGCGACCGCGGCGAGCGTGCCGGCCGAGTTGCCGGCGATCGCCAGCATCCTGGCCGGAAAGAGGTCGAGATGCGCCTGCGCGTCGGGGATCGAGCCGCCGCCGACCGGAGCCGCCAGCGGCATCGCGATCGCCACGCCGACGGCGATGCCGGTGTAGACGAGCGCCGCGGGGCCGGCCCAGCGCACCCCGGCCCGCAGCAGCGAGCCGGCGCCGAGCAGCGCCGCAGTGAGCAGGCCGCCGAACAGGTAGTAGGCGCGAAAGGCGCGATCGTCCCACCCTGCCGCGGCAGCCCAGGCGAGCGCGCCCGAGCCGAGCGCGAACGCGGCGAGCGACGCGGCCCAGGCGGCGTGCTCGGGCGCCCGCCGCGCGCGGTAGCGGCGCAGCAGGTCGGCGCTGAGGCGCAGCGACACGAGCGTCGCGGCGAAGGCGAGGAGCGCATCCATCGCACGGGAGCGTACTGGGCTCCCGCGCCGCGAAGCCTTCTGCCGCCCGCGCCCGTCCGTGCCGGCGGACGGATGCGGCGGGTCGCTCGCCCCCGGCTCGCTAGGCTCTCGTCCAGATGCCCCGGAAGCGCTACCTTCTCACGCCCGGCCCCACACCTGTGCCGCCCGAGGTGCTCGCGGCGCTGGGCGAGCCCGTCCTGCACCACCGCTCGCCCGACTTCAAGGCGGTGTTCGCGGAGACGCGCGCCCGCTTGCGGCAGGTGTTCCGCACGGAGAACGAGGTGCTCGTGTTCAGCGCCTCCGGCACCGGCGCGTTCGAGTCCGCCGTGGTCAACCTGCTCTCTCCCGGCGAGAAGGTGCTCGCCGTCTCGCACGGCAACTTCGGCACCCGCTGGCAGAAGATGGCGGCCGCCTTCGGCTGCGACGTCGTCGAGCTCACGTACGCCTGGGGCGAGGCACCGCGCCCCGACGACGTCCGCCGTGCGCTCGCCGCGAGCGGCGCGCTGGTGGCGCTGCTCGTGCACTCCGAGACGTCCACGGGCGTCGTGTCCGACGTCGAGCGGCTCGTCGCCGCCTGCGACGATGCCGGCGCGATCTCGGTCGTGGACGCCATCTCGAGCCTCGGCGCGGTGCCGCTCGAGACGGATGCGTGGGGCGTCGACGTCGTCGTCACCGGCTCGCAGAAGGCGCTGATGACCCCGCCCGGGCTCGCGTTCGCGTCGGTTTCCGAGCGGGCGTGGGCGAAGGTCGAGCAGGCCACGCTGCCGCGCTTCTACTGGGACTGGACGCGCGCGCGCGCGAACCAGGAGAGGAACGAGACGCCGTTCACGCCCGCGACGTCGACGATCGTCGCGCTCAACACGGCGCTCGAGCAGATCCTCGCCGAGGGTCTCCCCGCCGTCTTCGCACGCCACGTCGCCCTCGGCCGCGCCTGCCGCGCCGGCGCCAGGGCGATGGGGCTCGAGCTCTACTCGCCGGACGACGACAGCGCCGCCGTGCTCACGGGCATCCTCACGCCCGAGGGCATCGACGCCGTCGAGCTGCGCCTCGCGCTGCGCGACCGCCACGGCGTCACGATCGCCGGCGGGCACGGGGACGTGGTCGACCGGCTCTTCCGCATCGGCCACATCGGCTACGTCGACGTGTTCGACAT
Organism: Gaiella occulta; assembly: GCF_003351045.1. Classification (GTDB taxonomy): domain Bacteria; phylum Actinomycetota; class Thermoleophilia; order Gaiellales; family Gaiellaceae; genus Gaiella; species Gaiella occulta. The sequence goes on along the minus strand of NZ_QQZY01000002.1, from coordinate 382,196 downwards.
CACCACGGCGCTCGGCGCGATCGAGCTGCAGCTCGCCGAGATGGGAGCTTCGGTCGAGCGCGGAGCTGCGGTGGCGGCCGCGCTCGAGGCGTACGCGTCCACCGTCGCCGTCTGACCATGCGCGTCCTCGTCCGCGAGCCGATCGCCGACGCCGGGATCGAGCTGCTGCGGTCGAAGTTCGACGTCGACGTCGACACGGAGTCGCCGCTCGAGGAGATCATCGCGGCCTACGACGGGATCGTCATCCGCTCGGCGACGAAGGTCGGCGCGGACCTGATCGAGAGGGCGGAGAGGTTGAAGGTGATCGGCCGGGCGGGCGTCGGTGTCGACAACGTCGACGTCGAGGCCGCAACCCGCCGCGGCATCGTCGTCGCGAACGCCCCGGAGTCGACCGTCGTGTCGGCCGCCGAGCAGACGGTCGGCCTCATCGTCGCGCTCGCCCGCAACATCCCCCAGGCGCACGCCGCGCTGAAGCAGGGCCGCTGGGAGCGCTCGACGTGGAGCGGCGTCGAGCTCGACGGCAAGACGCTCGGCGTGCTCGGCTTCGGCCGCATCGGACAGCAGGTCGCCCGCCGTGCGATCGGCCTCGGCATGCGGGTCGTCGCCTACGACCCGTTCGTGACCGACGACCGCTTCCGCGAGCTCGGCGTCGAGCACGCGCCGACGGTCGACGACGTGCTCGCGGCCGCCGACTTCCTCACGCTGCACTCGCCGCTCAACGACGAGACGCGCGGGATGATCAACCGCGAGTCGATCGCGAAGATGCGCGACGGCGCACGCCTCGTCAACGCGGCCCGCGGGGCGCTCGTCGACGAGGACGCTCTCGTCGAGGCGATCCGCTCCGGCAAGCTCGCGGGCGCCGCGCTGGACGTGTTCTCGCGGGAGCCGTACACGGGACCGCTGCTCGAGCTCGAGGAGGTCGTGGTGACGCCGCATCTCGCCGCCTCGACCGACGAGGCGCAGGACCGCGCAGGCGTCATCATCGCGGAGCAGGTCGCCGCCGCGCTGGAGGGCGGCCTCGTCTCGAACGCGGTCAACATCCCGGTCGTCGACCAGGCCGACCTGGAGGTGCTGGGGCCGTTCATCCCGCTCGCCTCCAAGCTCGGGCGCCTCGCGGTCGAGCTCGCGGGTGGCCGCCCCGGCAAGATCGTCGTCGCCGCCCACGGGCCGCTGTCCGACTACGACACGCGACTGCTGACGATGGCGGCGTTGAACGGCGTCTTCCAGGGCCGGGTCGACCAGGCCGTCAACTACGTGAACGCACCGCTCCTCGCCGCCGAGCGCGGCATCGCGGTCTCCGAGGAGCGGTTGCGGGCCTCGCGCGACTACACGAACCTCGTCGAGGTGCGCGTCACCCCGGCCGGCGGCGGCGACGAGGTCGAGGTCTCCGGGACGACGATCGGGCCCGAGCCGCGCCTCTTCCTCGCGAGCGCGTACGGATTCGGCATCGACATCGAGCTCGCCTCCGACATGGTGTTCTTCCGCTACGACGACGTTCCGGGAGTGATCGGACGGGTCGGCACGATGTTCGGCGAGAACGGCGCCAACATCGCGAACATGGCCGTCTCGCGGACGCGCGACGGCTCGCAGGCGCTCATGGCGCTGTCGGTCGACGAGCCTCCCTCCGATGCGCTGATCGAGGAGCTCCGCAACGTGGGCTTCGGCGACGCGCGCTTCATCGAGCTCGGGTAGCGGTGCGCGGGCGCGGCGAAGGCTGGGTGGTGGCCCAGTTCGTGCTGATGGGATTCGTCGTCGCGCTCGGCTTCGTGCCCTCGCGCTGGCCCGAGGGCGCGCGCACGGCGACGGCGGTCGTGGGCGCGTCGCTCGCGCTCGCCGGGCTCGTGTTCGCCGTCTGGGCCGCGCGGACGCTCGGCCGCTCCCTGACACCGTTCCCGCGGCCCGTCCCGGCTGGTCTCGTCGAGAGGGGTCCGTACAGGCTCGTGCGGCACCCGATCTACCTCGGCGGGCTGCTCTTCTTCGGCGGCTACGCGCTGTTCACGGCCAGCGTCGCGGCGCTCGTGCTCACGGGCGCGCTCGGGCTCCTGTGGGCGGGCAAGGCCCGCGTCGAGGAGCGGCTGCTCGCCGAGGTCTACCCGGAGTACGCCGGCTACACGCGGCGGGTGCGCGCACGCATCATCCCGTTCGTGTACTGACGGGATAGCCTGGGCGGATGCAGAGCGGCTGGCCGGAACCTGTCGAGCGCGTGGCGTCGTTCCTGCGCGCCGCGGGAGCCGAGGCGCGGCTCGAGCAGCTCGAGGAGAGGGCGCCGAGCGCCCGGCAGGCGGCGGAGGCGATCGGCTGCGCGCTCGACCAGATCGTGAAGTCGCTCGTGCTCGTGTGCGACGGCGCCCCCGTCCTCGCCCTCGTTCCCGGTGACCGCCGCGGCGACGCCGGCAAGATCGCACGGGCCGCCGGCGCGGGCGGCGCGACGATCGCGCCGCCCGGGCGGGTGCTCGCGCTGACGGGATTCGAGCCCGGCGCGGTGGCGCCGTTCCCGCTCCCGCTCGTCGAGCGGGTGCTGATCGAGCACACGCTGCTCGCGCACGCCGTCGTGTGGGTCGGCGGCGGCTCCGAGCAGCATCTCGTCCGTCTCGCGCCGACGGAGCTCCTGCGTCTCACGCGCGCTGCGGTCGCCGACCTCGTGCAGGAACCCGCATAATCAGACGGACGACACCGCAGACAAGGAGCCTCGATGCAGGAGACCGACAAGATCTGGATGAACGGCGAGCTCGTCGACTGGGCCGATGCGAAGGTCCACGTCGGCGTGCACGGTCTCCACTACGGCTCGGGTGTGTTCGAGGGCATCCGCTGCTACGAGACGCCCGCGGGGCCGGCGGTGTTCCGGCTCGGCGACCACATGCAGCGCCTGCACGACTCCGCGCGGCTCCTCTACATGGAGATCCCGTACACCGTCTCGGAGCTGCGCGCGGCGACCCACGAGCTCGTCCGCGCGAACGGCCTGCCCGCCTCGTACATCCGCCCGATCGCGTTCTACGGCTACGGCCAGCTCGGCGTCTCCACGCAGGGCAACCCGGTCGAGACGGTGATCATGAACTGGCCGTGGGGCGCCTACCTCGGCGAGGACGCGCTCGCGCGCGGCATCACGGCGAGCATCTCGTCGTGGAAGCGGGTGGGAGCGAACACGATCCCGCACGTCTCGAAGGCGAGCGGCGTCTACCTCAACTCGATGCTGGCGACGACGGAGGCGCGGCGCGCCGGCTACGACGAGGCGATCCTGCTCACCGACGACGGCTACGTCGCCGACGGGCCCGGCGAGAACATCTTCGTCGTCAAGAACGGCATCGTGCGCACGCCGCCGCTGTCGACGTCGATCCTGCCCGGCCTCACGCGCGACGCGGTGATCACGATCGCGCAGGATCTCGGCTACGTCGTCGAGGAGACGCCGCTGATCCGCTCCGACCTGTACCTGGCCGACGAGGTGTTCATGACCGGCACCGCCGCCGAGGTGACCCCGGTGCGCGCCGTCGACGACCAGGAGCTCGGGGTCGGCCCGATCACGCGCGAGCTGCAGACGCACTATCTGGACACGGTGAACGGGCGCAGCGAGCGCTGGTCGCACTGGCTCGACGTCGTCGAGACGGTGCCGACGGAGGCCTGAGCCGCGGCGCTCAGCGGCAGGACGCGGAGCGGAGCGCCGCCACGACGCGATCCTGCTCGGCGTCCGAGAGCGCGGAGCCGCTCGGCAGGCAGAGACCGCGCTCGAACAGGCGCGCGGACACGTCGCCGCCGGCGACCGGGTAGCCCGAGAACAGCGGCTGCAGGTGCATCGGCTTCCACACCGGCCGCGCCTCGATGTCGACAGCCTCGAGCGCGAGCCGGATCGCCTCGCGGTCGGCACCGAACCGCTCCGGGTCGACGAGGATGCACGTGAGCCAGGCGTTGCCGGTCCCGTAGGGCGCCTCGGGCATGAACGAGATGCCCGGCGCGTCGGCGAGCAGCGCTCGGTAGCGCGCGTTGATGCGCCTGCGGGCGGCGACACGGTCGCCGAGCACGGCGAGCTGGGCGCGGCCGAGCGCGGCGAGCACGTTGCTCAGGCGGTAGTTGAACCCGATCTCGGAGTGCTCGTAGTGCGGTGCCGGTTCACGCGCCTGCGTCGACAGCTTCCGTGCGTGCGCGATCAGGTCGGGATCGGCCCCCACGAGCATGCCGCCGCCGCTCGTCGTGATGATCTTGTTGCCGTTGAACGAGAAGGCCGCAAGGGCGGCCTGTCCTCCGGACGGGGCGCCGCGGTAGGTCGCTCCGAGCGACTCTGCGGCGTCCTGCACGAGAACGACCTCGTGACCCGCGCAGACCTCCTGCAGCGCGTCGTAGTCGCAGCACTGGCCGTAGAGGTCGACGGCGACGACCGCGCGCACGCGCGCCCCCGCGCGACGACGGCCCGCGATCGCCTCGTCGAGGAGGGCGGCGTCGATCGTCCATGTCGCCGCGTCGCAGTCGACGAAGAACGGCGTCGCGCCGGTGTAGCGGATCGCGTTGGCGCTTGCCGCGAACGTCAGCGTCGAACACGCGACCTCGTCGCCCGCGCCGATGCCGAGCACGGTGAGAGCGAGGTGCAGGGCGGCGGTGCCGCTGGACAGCGCGAGCGCGTTCTCGACCCCCACCAGCGCGGACAGCTCGCGCTCGAACGCGTCGACGTGCGGGCCGAGGGGCGCGAGCCAGTTCGACTCGATCGCGTCTCTGACGAGCTCGACCTCGCGGCCGGACGGATGCGGCGGGGAGAGGTAGATGCGTGACACCGACGGCGAGCCTACCGGGCGGCGCAGCCTCCTCGCGCGGCGCTCGCGGCGTGCGCCGCGCATCGTCCTCCACGGGCCGCATCGCCCATACTGTGGGGACGATGGCTGCGTCCCGGATGGTGTTCCTCGGCTTCGGCAAGTACGCGCGCGCCGACCGCATCTACGCGCTCGAGCCGATCACGGGCGAGGAGCGCGGAAACGGCCGTCGCACGCTCGTGTGGGTCGAGGGGATACCCGACCCGATCGTGGCCTCCAGGACGCAGGAGTCGATCCTCGAGGAGATGGGGGCGGCGGGGGAGAGCGAGACGGCGACCCGCGCCCGGCGCCCGCAGGTCAGCCAGGATCCGCTCTTCGATGCATGAGCGCGCGGCCGCGGCCGCGCGCGGCACGTCGTGTGGGGGCGGCCGCCTCGTGAGATCGCTCGCCGGCGGCGTCCACGAGGTCGCCCGCAGCCTGCTCGGCGCGACGCTGCTCGTGGACGGGGTCGGCGGGACGATCGTCGAGGTGGAGGCGTACGCGCCGGACGACCCTGCGAGCCATTCCTTCCGCGGCCCTAGCGCCCGCAATGCCGCCATGTTCGGACCGCCCGGGCGGCTGTACGTGTATCGCTCGTACGGGATCCACTGGTGCGCGAACATCGTGTGCGAGCCGGAGGGCGTCGGGGCGGCCGTGCTCATTCGCGCGCTCCAGCCGACGCACGGGGTCGAGACGATGCGCGAGCGCCGGGGCGTCGACGACGTCGGTCTGCTCTGCTCGGGGCCCGGCCGGCTCACGCAGGCGCTTGCGATCACCGGCGCGCACGACGGTGCCCGGCTCGACCGGCCGCCGTTCGCGCTGCAGCCGCCTGCGGGGACGGCGGACATCGCGGCAACGGCGCGGGTCGGCATCACGAGCGGGGCCGATCTGCCGTGGCGCTACGTGCTCAGGGGCTCGTCGTGGCTGTCGCGGGGGCCACGACCAGCGTGACGCGCAACCCGGGCCCGGCGGCGACACCCGGCTCCGGCGACTGCTCGAGCACGATGCCCGCGGGTCCGGCCGCGAAGGCGATCCGCGGTCTCGCCTGCAGCCGCCGCAGCCGCTCCCGCGCTGCCTTCACGCTCGAGCCGACGAGATTCGGCAGCAGCCCGTAGCGCGGGTCCGGGCGCGTCACGTAGAGGCGCACGCTGTCCCGTGCGGAGAGGAATCCCGAGCGCGGCTCCTGCCTGAGCACGTACCCGGGCCGCTTGCCCGCCTGCGCCGGTACGCCGATAATCTCCGCGTCGAGCGGCTGCGCGGCGAGCCGCGACTGCGCCGCCGCGGCGGTGAGACCGACGACGAGCGGCACCGCCACCTCGTTCGCGTAGCACGTCGCCTGTGTCTGCGGCCCGCGCCCGGCGAAGTAGGCGACCGTGAGCGTGTCGCGGCAGAGGCCGTTGTCGAGCTTGTAGGAGCCGCCGCGCCAGACGATGCGCCGCTCCTGTGCCGGGATGTACGGCGCCGGCGCGAACTGCTGCGGCGTCTGCTTGCGCTCCTTCAGCGCCGCCTCCATGAACGCCTTCCAGATCTCCGCGGGCAGCGTGCCGCCCGTGACCGGCTTCCCTCCGAACTCCGTCAGCATCGGCTTGAGCTCGTCGGGATACCCCACCCAGACGGCGACCGCGAGCTGGGGCGTGTAGCCGACGAACCAGGCGTCGCCGTAGTTGTCGGTGGTGCCCGTCTTGCCCGCCGCGGGGAGTCCCGGTAGGGCCGCGCGCTTGCCGGTGCCCTGCGCGACGACACGCTCGAGGATCGATGTCAGCAGCTGCGCTTCCGGAGGGGGCAGCACCTGCTCTCCCACCGGCTCGTTCCTCAGGACGCGGCCCGAGCGGGCGAACTCCACCTGCTCGATCACCCGCGGCTTGTCGCCGGTCAGCGTCCCGTCGACGCGCTTGCCGTCGTTTGCGAACGTCGCGTAGGCGCGTGTCATGTCGAGCGGATTGACGGCGACGGCGCCGAGCCCGATCGAGAAGTAGGGGTCGAGGGGGCTGCGGATGCCGAGGGCGTGCGCTGTCGCGACGATCCCCTTCGGTCCGACGAGCTTCGTGAGCTGTGCGTACACGGCGTTGTCGGAGGAGACCATCGCGCGGGCGAGGTCGACCCGCCCCAGGTACGAGCCCTCGTAGTTCGTGACGCGCCAGATGCGGTCGCCGGCGTCGATCTCGACGGGTTTCGACTCGAACTGCGTGACGGGGGAGATGCCCTGCCGGAGCGCGGTGGCGAGGACGATCGGCTTGAACGACGAGCCGGGCTGGCGCTCGGCCTGCGTCGCCAGGTTGAACTGGCTCTCGCGGTAGTTGGTGCCTCCGACCATCGCGCGGACGGCGCCCGTAGCGGGGTCGATGGCGACGAGCGCCGCGGACGGGCCGCCCGGGCGCGTCAGCACCTTGTCGATCGCCCGCCGGGCGAGCTCCTGCAGGCGCAGGTCGATCGTCGTCGTTACCTTGAGACCGCCTCCGAACACCTGCCCGGCGCCGTACTTCGCCACGAGCTGGTCCTTGACGTAGTTGACGAAGTACTGGGCGGGGCCCCGTGTCCCCGGCAGCCGCACGTCGCCGGGCTTCGGGAGGGGAGCGTCCGACGCCGTCTGCAGCTGCCGTTCGGTGATCTTCCCCTGGTCGAACATCGTCTGCAGGACGTAGCGCCGGCGCAGCCTGGATGCGCGCGGATGCTGCACCGGGTCGTAGAGCGACGGGTCGGCCGGGAGACCCGCGAGCAGCGCCGCCTCGGCGAGCGTCAGCCTCGCGGCGCCCTTGCCGAAGTACGTCCGGGCCGCCTGCTGGACGCCGTAGGCGCCGTTGCCGAAGTAGATCGTGTTGAGGTAGGCGAGCAGGATGCGGTCCTTCGACCAGCGCTGCTCGAGCTGCCAGGCGAGCGCCGCCTCGCGCACCTTGCGCGCGATCGTGCGCCGGTTCGTCACGTAGGCGTTCTTGACGAACTGCTGCGTGATCGTGGAGCCGCCCTCGACGACGCTCTGCGAGCGGATGTCCTGCCACACGGCGCGCGCGATACCGCGGACGTCGACCCCGTTGTGCTCGTAGAAGCGCCTGTCCTCGACGGACACGATCGCCTGGCGCATGATCGGCGCGACCTCGGCGATGTCCGACAGCAACACGCGGCTCTCGTCGCCGCGAAGCACCGCCAGCACCCTCCGGTTCCGCGGGTCGGCCGGGTCGACCGCGTAGACGACGCTGTCGACCTGCTTCGACGCCTGCTGCTGCGCGGGGTCGAGTGTGGGGATCTCGCTCGCGATCGCGCGAACGAGACCGAACGAGAACGCCACGCCCGCCAACAGCGTCAGCACCGTCAGCACTGCCAGGAGGCGCAGCTTGCGAATCCGGCCCCGGCGACGCGGGACCCCGGTTCTTCGTCGAAGCCGCAACCCCCGGATTGTAGCCCTCGCTGCCCTGTGCGCAGCGGGCACGCGCGCGCAGGCGGGGTCTACGAGCTCGCGGCGACCAGCCCGAGCACGGCGTCCCCGTAGCGCTCGAGCTTCGCGGGGCCGAACCCCTTCACGCCCGCAAGCTCGGCGCGGCTCGCCGGCCTTGCTGCGGCGATCTCGCGCAGGGTCGCGTCGCTGAGGACGACGTAGGCGGGAACGCCGTCGGCGCGGGAGCGCTCGCGCCGCCACTCCCGCAGCCGCTCCACCGTTGCGTCGTCGGCGGGGCTCGAGGCCTTCGGGCCGATCACGGGCAGCGGCACGCCCGGGATCGCCTTCAGCACCCGGTAGCCGTCCTTCGTCTCGATCTCGAGCAGCGCGCCCGCGGTCTCGAGTGCGCCGATCCATCGCTTCACCTCGGCCTCGGAGGCCCGTGCGAGGATGCCGAACGAGAGGGAGCCACGGGCCGAGCGCGGCGCCGTGACGGAGCCGCGCAGCATGGCGACGAGGGAGCGCCGCCCGACGGGCCACGCGAGGCTTTCGACGGCCCGCACGATCGCGGTCGCGACGTCGCTGGGAAGCGGTGTGGCCGGGGGCCGCGCACGCGAGGCCGAGGGCGGGTCGCACACGTCGCAGGCGCCGCAGGGAGCTTCGAGCGTCTCGCCGAAGTGCTCGGCCACCTGCCGGTGCCGGCAGCGCCTCGACTCCGCGAAGGCGACGATCCGCTCCACGCGCGCCTCGGCCTCGCGGGCGTACCGCTCGAGCAGCGCATCGAGCGTGGCGCCGGCACCGTCGCCGGCGGGCAGCAGCTCGACGCGCATGGCCCGGCCGCTGTCGTATCCGCGCCGGACGATGCCGGCCTGCTCGAGCATGCCGACGAGGACGCGCGGGTCGTGGTCGCCGCCGATCGCGGTTGCGAGCGTCTCCGGCTCGGCGATCCCGCCGCGTTCGCGCAGCGCGCGGTAGACACGGCGGAGGTCGTCGGGGCCGGGGATGTCGGAGACGGCGAAGCGGCGCACCGCGGTCGCGTCGGACGGGCTCGCGAGCAGCAGCGTGTCGCTCGGCCTCCCGTCGCGTCCGGCGCGGCCGACCTGTTGCACGTAGCTCTCGAGCGAGTCGGGATAGTTGACGAGGCAGACGAGGCGGACATCCGGCTTGTCGATGCCCATGCCGAACGCCGTCGTCGCGACGACGCCCTGGATCCGTCCCGCGAGGAAGTCGTCCTGGACACGCGTCCGCTCCGCGGCCTCCAGTCCCGCGTGGTAGTGCTCGAGGCGCAGGCCGTGACCGCGCAGCGTGCGTGCGATGCGCTCGCAGGAGTCGCGCGAACGGGCATAGACGATCGTGCTGCCGCCCTCGAGACGGCCGATGCGTTCGACGAGCACGCGCAGGCGGTCCTCGTTGCCGCTCACCTCCGCGACGTCGTAGCGCAGGTTGGTGCGGACGACGCTCGTGCGCACGACCTCGAGCTCGCGACCGAGGGCCGCCGCGATCTCGCGCGCCGTCGCCGGCGTCGCGGTCGCCGTCATGCCGAGCACCGCCGGCTCGCCGAACTCGGCGAGCGCGCGCCGGATGAAGAGGTAGTCCGGTCTGAAGTCGTGGCCCCACATGCTCACGCAGTGCACCTCGTCGATGACGACGAGCCCGACCCCGATGCGCCTCAGCATCTCGACGAAGGCGCCGCTGCGCAGCCGCTCGGGCGCCGCGTACAGCAGGCGCGTGCGCCCGGAAGCGACACCGTCGATGCGCGCGGCCGCCTCTCCGGGCTCGAGCGACGAGTTCACGAACGTGGCCGTGGCGGCGATCTCCGGGGGCAGCTTGTCGACCTGGTCCTTCATGAGGGCGATCAGCGGCGACAGCACGAGCGTCGGCTCGGGCCGCAGCATCGCGGCGAGCTGGTAGGTGAGCGACTTGCCCGAGCCCGTGGGCATGAGCGCCAGCGTGTCGCGTCCTTCGACCGCGGCGCGCACGACCGCCTCCTGCCCGGGGCGGAAGGCGTCGAAGCCGAACAGGCGGCGCAGCTGCGGGGCGAGATCGGGCATGCGAACGAGTGTACGGTCCGGATCGGAACGCGTGTGTGCCGTCTGCGGCGGTGCCGGCGCTAGACGGGCTTCGATGCGGCGACGAGGGGGAGCGTGGGGGTCGTGGCGCCGCCCGCGTCCTCGACGGTGACCGCCACCACGCCCTGCACCGGCACGGGCATGCCGATCCTGACGACCGCACGGCCGTCGCTCGTCGCGAAGGTGCCGGCGGGCTGCGGCTTCCTGCCGGCGCCGATGACCCAGGCCTGGTACGTCTTGCCCGGCGGGAGCGGCCCGGCGTTGTCGAGCACGAGCACGGCGTCACGCGAGCCGGACACGACCACGCGGCCGTCGCCCTGCGTGAGCGCCACGGTCTTCGCCGCCGGGTCCGCGAGGACGGCGGCGACGCCGTGCTGCCGCGCGAGCGCCGCGCGCGTCTCGTCGAGCTTCGCGTCGAGCGAGAGGGCGTAGATCCCGAGGCCGATCGCGACCGCGGCCGCGAGCGCCGACACCGACGCGAGCACGGGGAAGGCCGCGCGCCGGCGCGGCGCGATCGGGATCACGTTCCGCTTCTCGGCCCGCGCGCTCTCGAGGATGCGCTCGCGCAGGTAGCTCGACGGCGCCGGGCCGGCCGCGGCGGCCGCGAGCGCGCTCGAGACCTCCCAGAACGCGGCCAGCTCCTCCTGGCAGCGCGGGCAGCCGGCGAGGTGATCCTCGAAGGCGTCGCGCTCCTCGGGATCGAGAGCGTCGAGGGCATAGCCCGCCGTCAGCTCGTGAATTGCGGCTTCCATGACCCTTCCTCGGCTCCTTCGTCGAGGAGCTCGCGCAGACGTGCGAGGCCCGCGAACATCCTGCTCTTGATCGTACCCAGGGGCTGTCCGAGCCTCTCGGCGAGCTCCGACTGCGAGAAGCCGCCGTAGTAGGCGAGCTCGATCGCCTCGCGCTGCGCGTCGGGGAGCTGCTTCAAGGCCGCCTGCACGCGGTCGCGCTCGAAGCCGAGCCACGCCGCCTCCTCGGCCGAGTCCGTCGCCGCCGCCTCTTCGGGCTCGGCGTCGAGCGGCTCGGCGCGGCGGTGCTCCTCCCTGCGCACGAGATCGACCGCGCGCCGGTGCACGATGGTGAGGATCCAGGTGCTCGCCTTCGCCCGCTCCGCCGTGAAGCGGGCGGCGGTGCGCCAGACGGCGAGAAACGCCTCCTGCACCGCGTCCTCGGCGAGGCGCTCGTCGCGCAGCACCCTGAAGGCGAGGCCGTACGCGACCCGGCCGACACGGTCGTAGAGCTCGGCGAGCGCCGGCTCGTCGCCGCGGGCGACGAGGGCGACGAGCGCCTCGTCGGAGAGATGTGCAAGATGCCTGCGCATGGACCGGCGATCCGGTGGTGCGGGCAACGCTACCAGGGTGTCCGCGAGAGCCGCCACGTTGCTGATTCGGCCCCGCTGCCCGGCCGGTTCGGCGTCGGGCGGGCAGGGCATCATCTACGCTCGCACCTCATGGACGCTCCGCCGGCCCTCACGCGACACGTCGTCGACCTCCTGCCGAGCGGCGGCCTCGACGAGAAGCTGGAGACCGGCCGCCCGCTGCGCGTCAAGCTCGGCATCGACCCGACCTCGCCCGACATCCACCTCGGCTTCGCGTTCGTGCTCGACCGCCTCGCCGAGTTCCAGCAGGCCGGGCACACCGTCGTCCTCATCGTCGGCGACTACACGGCCCGCATCGGCGATCCGTCCGGCCGGTCGAAGGAGCGGCCGCTGCTCGCCGACGAGGATCTCGACGCCAACGCCCGCCACTTCGCGGGCCAGGCGTTCCGGGTGCTCGACGAGTCGCGCACGGAGGTGCGCTTCAACAGCGAGTGGCTCGGCAAGCTGAGCTACGCCGAGGTCGTACGGCTGACTCGCACGATGACCGTCGCGCGCCTGCTCGAGCGCGACGACTTCGCCAAGCGCTTCGCAGCGCACGAGCCGATCTCCCTGTCGGAGATGCTCTACCCGCTCATGCAGGCCTACGACTCCGTCGCGATCGGAGCCG